>NZ_NHTT01000008.1:0-271899 GCF_002806845.1 Marinomonas sp. ef1
GCCGAAATAGTAATCTTTTAGTGCTGGAAACGGCGTGGTCGAAGGCGAGACTGTAACAACGGCATCGGCATCATTGCTGGCTGCGGGAGCGCCATAGAGATAATCACCTTGAATGGGAACGTCAAAACTGCCTTTTGGGGCATAGCGAGTTTGATTAGGAACATCATCGTAAAAGGAAAGCGTCAGAGTTTCAGGTAAAAAGTCTTCAACCTGAAACCAGTAAGTATCAACATAGTCATTGTTAATGCTGACTTCAAGACGCCATTTTCCTGTTGGCGCGTTGCCGTCTAACTGGAAGCTGGTTTGATAAAGGTTGGTGCTGTCAGGCTGCCAAGTGAACTGTTTTTTACGTTCGCCACGAGCATCATAAAGCGTGGCTTGTAATGGCAAATTTGCGACTTTTTGGCCGTCATAATCGCGTAGAAATAAATTAATCGACACCTCTTCACCAGGACGATAAAGATCTCGTGGGCCGTACATAAACATCTGATAATTGCGATGTAGACTTGGCACATTCGGATAAGCGGATAAATCTAATTCACCTTCATCTAATTTTAAAAAGGTAATGCTATCGCCATGGCGAGCAAGTACTACTTTTGGCAAGTCGTTTGTCGACAGTTGATAGCTGCCATCTAGACCACTTGTAGCAGCTTGTTCGCGAGCCGCTTGTTTATCTGTTTTTGGCCATAAAAAGCGCAAGTTGACATTGGGCATGGGCTTGGCTGTGGTAATGGAATGGCTATAAATCACTAACGAATCTTTGTATTTTCTAGCGTGTAAACCTATGTCTGTAATGGTGAATACCGCCGTATCGTAGGCGTAGTCATAATCTCCCGGCTTACGGATAATAGCGACATAAATACCTGGTGAATTCTTTTCTAAGACAGGATCTAGATTTAAATTGTAGGTCTTACGTTGGTTGGCTTTTGCATCATTTTCATAACGAGCAGTGTGAACCAGATCTGCGTATTTTTTTAACCGATTGAGGCTGTAGTAATCATTCATTCCTTGCAAAGAGGTTTCGTCAATAAAGCGGTCTAAAGTGTCATCGCGAACACGAAATACATCTAAATCGACCGATTTTTGATTGATAACGGTAACAGGAATGCCGTTTTGAATATTGCCGACTAAGAAACTACCTTTGCCTGAAAAATTGGCGCCGGGAATGATTTCACGAGTTTTTACCGTGCGTTCAAAGTTATGAATATTACCTTCGCTGTCTTTTTCAGAGAGCGTTTTACCATCGACCGACTTAGGTTTAGTTTGCACTTTGACGGTGTATTCGGTACTAGGCTCAACAAATGGCAGTACCCATTGTCGGCCATTATTTTGAGGAATCCAGATATTACCAGTGGTGGGATTGGGTGCCACAGAAATGGATTTGCTTAGGTCGCTTTGAGGATCAATCGAATCGGTAAAGCGAATAACCAATGCGGGAGCGTTGTCTTGAGTGGTCTCGCTGACATCAGAGATATAAAAATCCGCTGCGTGGAGCGTGCTGGAAAGAAGCAACAAACTCATCCAAATGAGATGAAGACCTGATAGAACTGACCGCATGACAAGCATCCCTTTTGCGTTTATATGAAGTGGATTCTATTAGCTCATACTATGGGTTACAAGGTGAAATAGATGACGGCTTATCACATGAAAGAAGGGCGGGTATTAAAGTAGATAAAAAAACGCCCTTGCGGGCGTTATAGAAACTCACAAATATTGAATAGGTTCGCTTACGCCGCACCCACCGTAATGGCTTCAATACGGTTTTCTTCCACAGCGTGACACGCAATCATGTGGCCTTTTTCTTGTTCTGCTTGATCGTCTAATCTCAGCAATGGTGTTTCACTTTTGCAGCGCTCGTTGGCATAGCTGCAACGTCCGTGGAAAGCACAGCCGGATGGTGGATTCAGTGGTGAAGGTAGCTCACCTTGCAGCTTAATACGAACACGACGTTTATCCGGTGAAAGCTGCGGCGTACTGGATAATAGAGCCAAGGTATAAGGGTGTTTAGGATTCTCGAACAGTTGCTCGCGAGTCCCTTGTTCAACCACTTTGCCTAAGTACATCACCATCACGTCGTCGGCTATGTGTTCCACCACAGACAAATCGTGAGAGATGAACACGTAGCTCAAACCAAACTCTTCCTGCAAATCCATCATCAAGTTCAATACTTGCGCCTGCACCGACACATCCAGCGCTGACACAGGTTCGTCGGCAACAATGACATTTGGGTCGAGCATCAAGCCACGAGCGATGGCGATACGCTGACGTTGACCACCGGAAAACATATGCGGATACCGGTCGTAATGTTCGGCTTTTAAGCCTACTTTCGCCATGATAGCGAGAGCTTTTTCTTTACGTTCTGTTTTGGAAAGCTTGGTATTAATCACCAAAGGCTCTTCCAAAATAGCGCCGATCTTCTTGCGAGGATTCAGTGATCCATAAGGATTTTGGAAGATGATCTGAATCTTCTGGCGCAGCTTCGCTTGAGCGTCAGAACTCAATGTTAGTAAGTCTTCACCTAGGTGAGCCAAGCTACCACCCGTCGGTGTTTCAATCATAGTTAGCATGCGACCAAGGGTGGATTTACCACAACCGGATTCGCCTACTACCGCAAGGGTTTTGCCTTTTTCAAGATTGAAACTAATACCATCGACGGCTTTCACGACGGCGTCAGGTTTAAACAAACCTTGCTTGACGTGGTAATGCTGTTTTAGGTTTTCGGCTTTCAAAATTAATTGGCTATCGGATTGGTTCATGCGGCTGGTCTCCCTTCGCGGTCCAATGGCGTATGGCATTTTACTTGGCGATTAAGGTCGCCTTGGTTCGCAGGTTCAACCTCACGACAATGATCTGTCGCATAAGGGCAGCGCGGGCTTAGCAAACAACCCAGAGGGCGATCGTATTGACCCGGAACCACACCTGGTAAAGCTTTAAGACGCGCTTTACCAGAGGCTGACTCAGGCAAAGAAGCGAGCAAGGCTTGAGTGTATGGATGTCTTGGTGTGCTAAAAACTTCTGACGCTGGACCAGATTCGACTATTTGACCCGCATACATAACGATAACGCGATGAGCGACTTCGGCGACTAAGGCTAAATCGTGAGTGATCAGCACCAAGCCCATTTGTTTCTTGCGTTGTAACTCGATCAATAGATCAATGATCTGTGCTTGAATGGTCACATCTAGAGCGGTTGTCGGCTCGTCTGCGATCAATAGGCGCGGATCACAGGCAATCGACATAGCAATCATCACTCGCTGGCTCATACCGCCTGAAAGCTGATGAGGATAGTTTTCTAAACGAGATTCTGGTGCCGGTATGCCTACTTGCGTTAATAACTCAATAGCGCGCGCTTTTAGTTCTTTCTTGCTGCCGCCTTGATGTGTCTTTAACGCTTCAATGATCTGGTAACCCACAGTGAAACATGGGTTAAGGCTGGTCATCGGATCTTGGAAGATCATCGCAATGTCGGAGCCAGTTAGCTTACGACGTTGCTTTTCTGGCATGGCTTGCAGATCTTGACCATCGAAGGTCAACTGATCTGCGCTGACTTTTCCAGGGAAGTCGATCAAGCCCATGATAGACAATGAACTTACACTCTTTCCTGAGCCAGATTCCCCAACGATGCCGAGAACTTCCCCTTCTTCGACCTTGTAACTAATGTTATCTACGGCGCGAAAACTGCCGAAGGTAACGCTTAAATTTTCCAACTGTAACAGTGACATAACAACCTCTCTTACTGTTTCAACTTGGGATCAAGGGCATCACGCAAGCCATCACCCATGAGGTTAAACGCCAGTACTGTGATCAAAATCATCAAACCGGGGAAAGTAACCACCCACCAAGCGCGCTGAACAAACTGCAACGCATCGGCTAACATCGAACCCCATTCTGGGGTTGGTGGTTGTGCGCCAAGGCCAAGAAAGCCAAGGGCTGCCATATCTAGGATGGCGCTGGAGAAGCCTAACGTTGCTTGCACGATTAACGGTGCTAAACAGTTTGGCAAAATGCAGACAAACATCAAACGCAGCGGACTAGCGCCGATGACACGAGATGAGGTGACATAATCGCGAGACATTTCTGCCATGGTTGCTGCACGGGTTAAGCGTACATAATGTGGCAGCGAGACAATGGAAATCGCCAACGCCGCATTCACAATGCTTGGCCCTAAAATCGCTACGATCGCAATCGCCAACAATAAGCTTGGCATTGCCAACATGATATCGACGATACGCATGATGGCTGTGTCTATCATGCCTCTGAAATAACCTGCTACTAGACCAAGTAGAATGCCCATTATCAAAGACGCAGTTACCGCCACAAGGCCAACGGCAATAGAAAGACGTGAACCATAAATCAAGCGAGACAAGATATCTCGGCCCACATCGTCCGTACCCAAAACAAAAGACCAGTTACCGCCGTCTAACCAAGCGGGTGGCAATAACAGCGCATCACGATATTGGTCAGATGGGGAATGCGGCGCAACAAAGTTAGCAAATACCGCCATGAAGCAAATGATCGCAATAACGATCAAACCTGCCACCGCGCCTTTGTTGCTACTGAAATAATGCCAAAACTCTTGGAATGGCGTCATTGGCACAGGTGCGGTCAATGGAATGTCTGTCGTGGACGTTTTTGTAGATGTTGTCATAAACGCCTCCTTATCGGCTGTGTCGAATTCGTGGGTTAACAATGCCGTAAGTGATATCTACCAAGAGATTCACGACAATGATGATACAAGCGACAATCAAAATACCGCCTTGTACAACGGGGTAATCACGGCGTCCGATAGACTCGATTAACCATTTACCAATGCCCGGCCAAGCAAATACGGTTTCGGTTAGAATCGCACCAGATAACAAAATACCCACCTGCAAACCAATTACGGTAATCACTGGGATCAAGGCGTTACGTAACGCATGAATCACGATGACTCGCCAAGGAGCGATGCCTTTCGCTCGAGCGGTACGAATGTAATCTTCGCTCAATACTTCTAACATAGAAGAACGTGTCATACGGGCGATAACCGCCATAGGAATGGTGCCGAGAACGATACTTGGCAGGATCAGATGCGAAACGGCAGAAGAAAACGCGCCTTCTTCACCTGATAATAATGAATCAATTAACATGAAGCCGGTAACGTCGTCTATCCAATACACCACGTCGATCCGTCCGGATACCGGCGTCCAACCCAGGTTAACGGAAAATACCAACATCAATAACAGCGCCCACCAGAATATGGGCATTGAATAACCGGTGAGAGAAAACGTCATCACCGAATGATCAATCACAGTTCCCCGTTTAACCGCGGCAAAAATGCCCGCAGGCAAACCAATCAGAATCGCAAAAATAGCGGCACAAAATGCTAACTCAATGGTAGCTGGAAAAAGCGTTAGGAATTCTTTCATTACCGGTTCTCTGGTAATGAGGGAGTTGCCTAAATCACCTTGTAAAACGCCAGTGACATAGTGGTAATACTGAACATATAACGGCTGATCAAAGCCTAGTTGAGCACTTAATTCGGCGTGGCGTTCTGCACTCACTCCGCGTTCGCCGGCCATGACTTCAATTGGATCACCGGGGATTAAGCGAATAAGGGTAAAAGTCAGCAAGGTAATCCCGAGAAAGGTCGGAATGACGAGGCTTAAGCGACGGAAAATAAATTGGAACATAAAGGACTGGCTCTCTTGGGATGTTATGCGATCGAGCAATCTGCTCGGTCAGCAAAACACTTACTCACGTCCCAGCGAGTAAGTGTTTTGTTGTCCAAAGGACATATTTCTAAACGTTGGTTATTTGCTGACGTTGTAGAAGTAGTGACCGCCAAGTGGGTCAATTTTGTAGCCTTTAACTTCTTTACGAATTGGCTCGTAAACCACTGAATGAGCGATAGTGATCCATGGAGCTTCACGTTTGAAAACAACTTGAGACTCTTCGTACAACTTAGTACGTTCTGCTTTATCCGAAGTTTGTTTCGCTTTTAGAAGTAAGTTGTTGAACTCTTCGTTACACCACTGTGCACGGTTAGCACCACCAACAGCATCACAACCTAACAATACATATAGGAAGTTATCTGGGTCACCATTATCACCAGTCCAACCTAGCAACACGGTATCGTGCTCACCTTTCTTAGAACGGTTTAAGTATTCACCCCATTCGTAAGAAACGATTTCTGCTTTCACACCGATTTTGGACCAGTCTTCTTGCATGATTTCAGCCATACGACGCGCATTTGGGTTATATGGACGTTGTACCGGCATTGCCCAGATATTGGTTGAGAAACCATCTGGATAACCCGCTTCAGCAAGTAATTTTTTCGCTTTTACTGGATCGTATGGGTAATCAACAACGTTTTTGTTGTAAGACCACATAGTTGGTGGAATTGGGTTTTTAGCGACTTTACCAGCGCCTTGGAAAACAGCATCGATGATCGCGCTCTTGTCAGTAGCTAAGCTTAGTGCTTGGCGAACACGAGGATCAGTGAATGGTTTTTTCTGCGTGTTAAATGCCAAATAACCAACGTTCAAGCCTTCTTGGCTCATTAGGTTGATATTTGGATCCGCTTCCATTTGCTTAAGATCAGCTGGGTTTGGATACGGCATAACATCACATTCGCCCGCTTTCAATTTAGCGTAACGAACAGAAGCGTCTGGTGTGATAGAGAAAACAAGACGATCGATTTTTGCTTTACCTTGCCAGTAGTCTTTAAACGCTGTGTAGCGGATCAAAGAATCTTTTTGATACTGAACTTTTTGGAAAGGACCAGTAGCAACTGGATCAATGTCCAATTTTTCTGGTGTGCCGGCTTTCATGTAAGCGTCGGCTTGTTCTTTAGAGAAAATAGACGCAAAGTCCATTGCAAGGTTAGCAATGAAAGGCGCTTCTGGTTTCGTCAAAATGAATTTCACTGTGTAGTCGTCGACTTTCACCATCTCTTTAATCAAGGTATCCATGCCCATACCAGTGAAGTATTCGTAAGAGCCGCCTGACACACTGTGGTAAGGATTTTCTTTGTTGCCTTGACGGTCAAAAGTAAAGATTACGTCGTCGGCATTAAAATCACGTGTTGGTGTGAAGTCTTTAGAAGTGTGAAATTTCACGCCTTTACGCAAATGGAAAGTGTATTCAAGGCCATCGCTTGATACATCATAGCTTGTTGCTAAGCCTGGTTCAGTTTCTGTCGTACCCAATTTGAATTCGACTAAACGGTTGAACATGTTTTTCGATGTCGCATCGAAAGTAGTACCAGCAGTATAAAATGCCGGGTTAAAGCCCTCAGGGCTACCTTCTGAACAATAAACCAGTGTTGTTGCAGCGTGAGCGGAAGTGCTGATTGCTCCAGCGGCCATGAGTGCAAGCGTCAGTTTTGCTAACCCTTTTTTCATTGTAACTCTCCATTAGCATAATTATATTCGTGTCGAACACGTGGGAAGTCGAATCAAGGTATTCGTTACTTTTGTGATTATCTTGGCAGGGTTAAGAGCCATCTTTGTCGTTCGAGTCTTTTACAGTTTTAAAACAAACCCCATCCAAACTCCTAGTTCGAATGGGGTTGCTCTGCCTCGTCCCTGAGCCCCCTTTAGCTATAAATGATGAGCCTGAATAAACAGAAGCATCAAAAACAGCGTCTCTGAAGATTACTCAAGCCAATTTAAATAACCAATCGAAATAACGATATGGCCTATGCGTGTAATGAATACAGAATCTCTATAACGAAGGGGAAGCCTTGAGCACAAAGGTTTTGCAGGAAAAAACATAAGTAAGGAATGTGAAAGAAAAAGGACAATTTTTTATAAAAAAGTTTAAAAAGGAGATGAGACATGAGGTTGCCAACTAGTTTGTTGGCCTTTAGGAAGACCGTTTAATGCTCCATCACCGAAACATTAAACGACCTAAAACACTAAAATTAGGCTTTTTTATCGAGCGCTTTCACTAGAACAGAGGTGTCTTGACGACCACGACCTTCTGCTATTAGTGCTTGGTAATCCTGATCAACGGCCTGGGTTAATGGAAGCTTGATGCCCATTTTTTCAGCTTGAGCAAGACACAGACCTAAATCCTTATGCATCCATTCAATGGCGAAACCAAAGTCAAACTCGTTTTTAGCCATGGTTTCACCGCGATTCTCTAACTGCCAAGAACCCGCTGCGCCATGTTTTAGCGTATCTACAAGCGTTGCAATGTCTAAGCCCGCTGTCTGGGCGAAACGAATACCTTCAGACAAACCAGACAATACGCCACCAATAAGAATCTGATTGACCATTTTTGCGATCTGACCATTACCTACCGGACCCATTAAGCTGGTAGCTTTGGCATAACAATCGAGTACAGGTTGGGCTTTATCCAAGTCGCTTTGCGAACCACCGATCATTACGGTTAATACGCCATTTACTGCACCCGCTTGGCCACCAGAAACGGGAGCATCCATGAAGTAGAAACCACGTTCTTGAGCGGCTTGATGAAGCTCTTTTGCCACTTCTGCCGAAGCGGTCGTGTGATCAATAAAAAGCGTGCCGGCTTTTGCTTGTTGGAATGCGCCGTCTTGTCCTAAATATACGGCGCGTAAATCGTCGTCATTACCCACGCAGGTTAATACAATGTCGGCGTCTTGCGCAGCAAGAGCAGGAGTCGTCGCAAAGGTGCCAGTGTATTCTTCACACCAGTTTTGAGCTTTTTGAGTAGATCGATTGAAAACCACAACTGCATGACCCGCTTTACTCACATGACCAGCCATTGGGTAACCCATAGTTCCGAGTCCGATGAAGCTTACTTTCATTGCTTTTCTCCTTACTACGTTTGTTCGAGATATGGATCTGATAGACAAATTTAATAAACAGATCATACGGATTTGCTTAGCAATTACGAGGTACAAAAAACAAGGAAATGGAGCATACAGAAGCGGATTATTGCTATTTGGGTAGCATTTCAGGCGGTGTTTTGATAAAGGGCGCTCACTCACTCTTCCTGTGGATAACTTTGTGCAAGAAAATTTGAGTGAGCGATTATTTCGTAAAAAAGCGAGTATGAACAAAGAATCGTGCATATTTTATACGATTTCCATTCTTTCCTTTTGCGCTTATAGATCTTCCCTTCTTTGTCAATAGCTATAAACGACTTAATCTGATTAAGTCCTCTTAATAATATTATCTAGTTGCGATTGGTTCGTTTTTATAGAAATTGCCTCATTTATTGAAATTTATTAAAAAATCAATATAAAACAAATGCTTAATCTCATATTTTCATTTTTATCAAAGAATATATCGAGTTTGCTAATTGCTCATTTGCTTGCGTGTCTAAGTGCACGCCATCAACGTCGCTTGGCTGTAAGACCCCAGCAGCATTGAGAAAAATACATTGGTTGCGAATGGCGATATCTTGGTAGTACTGATGAAAATGTTGTGATTTTTCAATGGCACCGTCAAAACTTTCGGCCATAGAGCCCGTTGGGGATAAAATATTTGGCGGAGCGATCACTACAAGGGTTGGGACTGGGAAATCGTGAGTATTTGGTATTCTTGACTTCTCGATCAGTTTTTCCACACCTTTTGCTGCTTCATATGCTCCAATATGGAAGTGTCGCTTCAAATCATTAGTGCCCAACATCAATATTAAAATATCGACAGGGCCAAAGGTTTCTAATGCCGCTTGAAGGTACGCTAGGCCATTTCTACCTTCTAAGAAGGGATCATTCCAGATCGTCGTTCTGCCTGGCAATCCAAAGTTAATCACTTGATGTTGTTGGCCTAATAAGTCGTTTAGCATGGTTGGCCAGCGTAGGTGTTTTGGGTAACGTCCTCCGTTAGGTACTCGGCCCCAAGTAAGAGAATCTCCGTAGCATAAAATAGTCGCCATGATGTGCTCCTTGCATTCGTTATGAGTCATTAGATAGTGTAGTAAATAAGCGGCATTTGATCATAAAATAATAACGAGTGTTGAAGAGGCCATCATGAAAGTAACACCTGCTATTTTTTCTTCTAAAGACGACATCTACTCGGCATTATCTCGCCTGAAAAATGTGGCTCAGCAAAACCCCTTACCATCAGCTGAAGAGCGTCGACAATGTCTTACTCGTTTGCAAGCGGCGTTAATGGATCATGAAACCTCTTTATTAGACGCCTTGCAGAAAGATTTTGGACAGCGCGCTCATGAAGAATCTAGGTTACTTGAGCTTGTTCCTTTGCTTGGTGAAATAAAGCACGCGAAACGTCATCTTGTTAAATGGATGAAACCTTCAAAGCGCAAAGTCCACATCAGTACCTTGCCAGCTAGCGCTCAGGTGTTCTATCAGCCAAAAGGTGTGGTAGGTGTCATCTCACCTTGGAACTATCCCGTGTTGCTGTCTCTGGGGCCTTTGGTGGGCGCATTGACTGCTGGGAATCGTGTGATGATGAAACTATCGGAGTTTTGTCCTCAAACTAATCAGGTGCTACGCGACATAGTGACTCACGCTTTGGGGGAGGATTGGGTGGAAGTGGTTGAAGGTGAGGCAGAGATAGCCAACGAGTTTAGTCTGTTGCCATTCGATCATCTCTTGTTTACTGGTTCGACGTCCGTGGGGCACATTATTATGCGCAACGCCGCCGAGCATTTAACGCCTATTACTTTGGAGCTAGGCGGTAAATCTCCTTTACTGGTCGCTCCGTCGGCGGATTTACGTGATACGGCTAAGAAGCTAGTGTTTGGAAAAGTGCTCAATGCAGGACAAACCTGTGTCGCACCAGATTACGTTATGTGCCATTCCGACCAAAAGCAGACCTTAATCGATTATATAAAGCAGGAACTTGCGGATTATTATCCAGAAGGTGTGTTGAGCCCTGATTACACGAGTTTAATTAACGTCCGCCAATTAGATCGCCTAAAAGGCTATTTAGAGCAAGCACGAGCTGCTGGGGTCCAATGTGACAACTTGATGCCGCAAGGGCCAGAGGAAAGCGACGGTAAGCTGGCGTTGTATGCGCTGCATCAACCAAACGATGCATTGAGCGTGATGCAGGATGAGATTTTCGGGCCTTTGTTACCGATTCTCACCTATGCTGATATGTCAGAGGCCTTGTCTTACATTCAGCAACGACCTCGTCCTTTATCTATGTATTTGTTTACGCAACAAAATGAAGATCAAAGGCGCTGCGAGGAAAATATCACCAGTGGCAGTTTGGTAATCAACCACACTTTGGTTCAGGTGGCACAAGCGGACTTGCCGTTTGGTGGTATTGGCGCATCGGGAATGGGCGCTTATCACGCTGAAGAAGGCTTTCGCACCTTTTCTCATAGCAAGTCGGTATTACACAAACGTGGGCCGAATGTTCTTGCCTTGCTGCGTCCACCGTATCGGCGTCGTATTCATCGGTTAGTCGCAAAATTTTTGACATTCCTGTAAACGTAAAAAATCCCACACTAACTAATTAGCGTGGGATTTGTCGTTCTACTGTATTTTATGTATCTATTTCAAGGCATTGAGTCGATTGGCAATGGCATCGATCTCTTGGCTCATGCGGCTAAGATGACTTGAATCGCTGGCGTTGCTGCCAGTGAGTTCTTGTAATCGAGACACAAATTGACTCAAATCATGAGATACTTTTTGCTGTTCTCCAGCCGCCACCGAAATTTGTGTCGCCTGATCGGTGATTTGAGAGAAGGCGCTAACGACTTGCTGCAAGTGGCTAGCCGTTGACTCTGCTGTTGCTACTGCACGTATGGTTTCGCTATGGCCCAGTTCCATAGAGCTGACAGATTCTTTCGACGCGATTTGTAGACGCCCTAGGACTTGTTCAATTTCCACGGCAGAGCTCTCACTCTTAGCCGCAAGGTTACGTACTTCATCTGCAACCACTGCAAAGCCTCGACCTGTTTCCCCTGCCCGAGCGGCCTCAATGGCAGCATTTAGTGCCAAGAGGTTAGTTTGCTCGGCAATGGCTCGAATAACGCCCAACATGCCGTTCGCACGGCGGCTATCTTCGTCTAACTGAAGAATGTTGGCTTGTGCTTGCGTCATAGCGCTGGTAAGAGAGCGCATTGTTTCGATAACGGCATTCATTTCATTACCGCTGTTGCGTACGTCTTTGTGGATGCGCTCAACAGTTTCTCTGGTTTCATTGGCGTACATGGCAACATCATGAGAGGTCGCGCCCAGCTCTTCTGTCGCTGCCGCCAATGTGGTGTTTTCATCACTTAGGCTGTTGGCTTTATTTAAAAAGTCATTGCTAAATGTGCTTAAGCGACCAGCATCTTTCACCAGGTTGGCAGATTCAATATGAATCTGTTCTAGTAATTTTTTCAGCTTATCGCCATAGGCATTAACTGCCTGACGTAAATCGCCTAGCTCATTTAATTTGCCGACTTCAAGTTCTTGGGTGCTGCCGCCATCGGCCAGCTCTTGAATTTGCTGAGTAGTTTGGTTGATCTGACCAAGCAAGCTGCGGAAGTAAGAAATGGCAATGATGCTAACGACGACTAATAAAGCACCAATGACAATCATCAGGAACAAGCCCATGCTTTGAGCGATTTCTGTCATGCGTGCTTTAGGAACGACTAAGCCGATTGTCCAGCCTGTTTGTGGGTGCTTAAAAAGATCGACGTAGGCCGCTCCATTTAATATGTCATCATGATCTAGCGCGATTACTTGCTGCGAGCCACTGATTTTATCTAATGCTGACTTTAACCAAGGTAACTGATTGCCAAGCTCAGCCGCAGTCAACATACTGCCATCGTTTTTGACTAAATTGGCTTTGCCTTTAGGGAAACTCAGCATTTGCCCAGCTTGATCAATGGCAAATACATAGCCTTGGTTTTCGGCGCCGTATTGTTCAAGGGTGTTGGTGATGCCATCTAGCATCATATCCACCGTGGTTACACCCGTGAACGTATTTTTTTCTTTCATTGGAATGGTACAGGTCACCATTGGAATCTTGGTGATTGGATCAATGTAAGCCTCAGACCAAGCACAGCGATTAACGGGAGACGTTTTACCAACGGTATACCAGCCTTCATTTTGATAACCAGAGCCTGCAGGGTCATTATAATCGTCCAGATAGCTCATCTTAGAACCATCGCGCCCCCAGAAAAAACTACGACGCTGCGTTCCTTGAGTAAAAGCAGAAGGTTCTGGCCAGATACCACCACCGGCGATACTTTTGTCGTCATGGTTATTAATAATATTAGGGAAGACTTTTTTAAACAGCGCTTCGTCTTTTGGGAGTTCGGTACTAGCTAAAGCCAGAGTGCTGGTCAGTAGTTGGATTTTTTCTAGTTTGGCACTGAGTAATTCACTCAATCCTTTTTGATTAACGGAAATTTGTTGTTGGCGTTCTGCGGTTAAGTCGGGTTTTACTTTCGTTTCTATAACAATATAAATACTGGCGAGAGCGAGCAATAGAATGACCACTAAACCAATATTAATCTGTTGTCGGATTCTAATGGGTGACTTCATAACAACCTCAATCTTTGCGATGTGGGTGGGTACCTAAGACAATAGTCTTATATAAAGACCGAGGGCAAGCTCATTTTTTACACAATTCATACAAAGGTGCTTTTATTTTAACCTCGTTATTGTTAATACAATATTTCAACACCCTGATAACTTAGCGCGCTGAGTAAAGAAGAAGACGGTTTTTGGTCGGTAATCACACAATCATAATCGCTCATTTTTCCCCATAAACAGCGGGATTCAGTATCAAATTTTGTGCTGTCGATAACCAAAACTCGATAATGGCAATGTTCAACCAAGGCTTCTCGCGCCATAACTTCGTCATCGGTAAAATCAAATAAATGGCCTTGTTTGTTGGCTGCTGCGACAGAAAAAATACCGATGTCCGCTCGGTAGCGCTGAAAAAAACGCATGGCGTCTCCACCTATGACATCTTGATCGCGCATTCTTACTCGACCACCCGATATGGTGAGCTCGCAGTCAGGGTGTTCACATAAATTGCGTGCGGCATGAAGATTGGTTGTCATCACTTGTAAGCCTTGGAAGAGCGAAAGCTGGTTGGCAACTTCAGCCACGGTTGAACCACTGCCAAGAAAGATTGATTGATAGTCCGCCAACTTGCTCACACAAAGGTCGGCAATGTGCTTTTTTCCGGCCGCATGGCGGATTCGTCTTTGATCAAAACTAATGTTCTCTCGATGAGGAAAAGGGATCACTTCACCATGGCTGCGTAATACCAAGCCTTTTTCGGCTAATAACCGAATATCCGATCGAACGGTTTGCACCGAAACCGAAAATTCGTCGGCGACGGCCTGTAATGTTTGGCGTCCTTGTTTATTCACCCATTGCACGATGTCATAGTGCCTTTTGTTCATAGTGATTCAGTCCTTTTTATGAGGCTTTTTAAGTGAAGATCGTCGAAACGAAAGCAAACTAGCATTAAACGAAATTTTTTCGTCACTATAGTGTCAAATTATGTCGGTATTGTTGCAGCTCACTTATCAAAAAGAGAGTTTCTCCATGACCGTTAAGAAGACCTTGTTGCTATGTGCCGCGGCACTTGCTTTTCCTCTTTCCGTACAAGCTCAAGATGTTTTGACCTTGTATACCAGTCAGCCAAACCAAGATGCGCAAATGACGGTGGATGCGTTTGAAGCGGCCAATCCAGATATAAAAGTGGAGTGGGTGCGTGACGGAACGACCAAATTAATGACGAAATTGCGCGCGGAATTATCCTCTGGCGTGGTGAAACCCGATGTACTGCTTATTGCTGACAGCGTGACCATGGAATCTATGGTGTCTGATGGCTATTTGTATTCCTATATGAGCCCTAATCGCGATCAATACGAAGATAGTTTGTACAGCAAAGATGGCTATTATTACGGCACGAAACTGATTACTACAGGCATTGTTCGTCATAAACAAGCGCCGCAACATCCAACGGATTGGGCTGATTTCGTCAAGCCTGAATACAAAAACCAAGTAGCGATGCCAAGCCCTTTGTATTCTGGTGCTGCGCTGATTCATCTTGCGACGCTAACTGCTGACAAATCACTAGGCTGGAATTATTTTGAGCAATTACATGCCAACCAAGCGATGGCGCAAGGCGGCAATGGTGGTGTACTAAAAGCGGTGGCATCAGGTACTAAGCCTTACGGTGTGATTGTGGATTTCCTAGCGATTCGTGAAGCGGCAAAAGGTTCACCGATTGAATTTATCTTTCCTAAAACGGGCGTCACCATGGTGACTGAGCCAGTGGCGATCATGAAAGAAGCCAAAAACAAAGCTGCAGCGAAGCGATTTGTGGACTTTCTCTTATCAAAAGAAGGTCAAGCTCTGGTATTAGAGCAGGGTTATTTGCCTGCTCGAAGTGATATTGGTGTACCAGAAGGTTTTCCTAAGCGTGTAGACATTCGTTTGATGCCGTTCGATGCGGCAAAAACATTGCGTGACAATGAAACGAACAAAGAGCGTTTTAGCAAGATTTTTGAAGGTTAAGCAAGATGACTCCTTTGTTACTAAAAAGACGCTTTATGGACGGGACATCCATGGATAGCCAGCTTCGCTGGTTGTCCATCGGACTCTTCATGTTAATCGCAACGTTAAGTGTATTGCCCAGCCTGCGTTTGTTGGTCGAGGCCTTAAGTCATGCTGCCTTTTCTACGTCCTCACCTATGGCAGAAGTACTCAGAAGTGAGCGGACTTGGACGGCATTACGCAATAGTTTTTACACCTCAGGCTTAGGGACGCTCATCGCGGTGATTTTGGGTTGCGGCTTTGGCTTTGTGGTGACTTTAACGAATATTCGTGGTCGCGCCATTTGGGTGTTTTGTTTTATGTTACCGATGATGATTCCGCCACAAGTGACAGCGTTGAGTTGGTTACAACTGTTTGGTCCAGCAAGCCCAATTTTAAATACATTAGGTATAGCGCCAGCGTTGGGCAGCCCACAGCCAATGTATTCGGCGGAAGGCATAGCTTTGTTGTTAGGCATACAAAGTGCGCCATTGGTGTTTCTGGCTTTGCGTACTCAGCTTATTTCATTGCCTCAGGATTTATTAGAAGCCGCTCAACTATCTCGTGCTTCTCAGTTTCGAATTTGGGTCGATATCATTCTACCTTTGTGTCGCAGTGCGATTATCGCTGGCGCCGCGTTAGCCTTTGTTTCTTCTTTGGGTAATTTTGGTATTCCTGCGATGTTAGGGATTCCTGCAGGCTACATCGTTTTACCAACTTTGATTTATCAGCAAATGGCAGGATTTGGTAACGATATGCTGAGCCAAGTGGCGGGCTTGTCGATGATTATTGCGTTGTTGGTGCTAGCGGGAATGTTGTTACAACAATGGCTACAGCAACGCAGTTGTTATGCCTTGTTAGGTCACACCGCGCAGTCGCTGTCTTTTCGTCTTAAGCAATGGCGTTTGCCTCTCGAAATCCTTTTGGCATTGATGTTGTGTTTTATTTTGGTGGCACCGCTATTTGCTTTGATTGTGAGCTCATTGGTGCCTGCTCTCGGCATGCCATTGAACGCGGATACCATTACCTTTGCCGCGTTTTACGAAATGATTGGGCGGCAAGGCGTTACTTCCAGAGCTTTTGAAAACAGCGCGTTTTTGGCTTTTTTCAGTGCTTTAGTCTTGATGCTGGTGTCTTTGCCATTGGGCTACTTGTTGATGCGTTTACCAATGCGCACCAGAGCTGTGATCGCTAGCTTGATTGAAGTTCCTTACGCCATCCCTGGTATCGTCTTAGCCATCGCTTTTATTCTGTTGTTCGCCAAGCCTTTGCCTTTTATCGAGGTTAGCTTGTATGGCACTTTGGGCATTATTTTCTTGGCGTATCTTTCGTGTTTTTTGAGTGTGTGTTTGAAGCCAGTATTAAGCGCTATGTCGCAGCTTGATCCGGCTTTAGAAGAAGCCGCTCAGCTTGCAGGTGCAAGGCCGATACAGCGCTTGATGGACATTATTTTGCCGCTCACTGCACCAGCCTTCTTTGCAGGTGGATTACTGGTGTTTTTGATCTCGATTAATGAACTGACGGTGTCTGCTTTGTTGTGGAGCGCAGGCAATGAAACCCTAGGTGTGTTGATTTTTAATCTCGATGAAAGTGGCGACAGTGTTTTGGCCTCGGCCATTGCTGTGCTGGTGGTTTTGCTGGTCGCAGGGCTAATGAGTTTATTGAGTCTGTTTGCCCCTCGTCTGCCCAAAGGAGTGATTCCATGGCACGGTTAATATTGGATGGCGTTGAAAAATCTTTTCATGGTGCGTCGGTTGTAAAAGGTTTGAATTTAACGATTGAGCCGGGTGAGTTTGTTGCCTTACTTGGGCCAAGTGGTTGTGGTAAATCGACCATTTTAAGAATGCTGGCAGGATTTGAGAACGTTTCAGGTGGTCAAATCATTCATGGCGATGACTGTCTTTCTAGTTCGACGCGTCATGTGCCAACAGAAGAAAGAAACTTCGGCATGGTGTTTCAATCTTATGCACTTTGGCCGCATATGACGGTGAAAGAAAACGTCGGCTATCCGCTTAAAGTACAGAAAACGCCGGTGGCAGAACGCAACAAACGAATTAAAGACGCTCTGGAAATTGTTCAGTTAGAAGAATACGCAGATCGATTGCCAGCGCAACTAAGTGGCGGTCAGCGTCAGCGAGTGGCGTTGGCGCGTAGTTTGGTCACCGAGCCAGATGTGGTGTTGTTTGACGAACCGCTCGCTAACTTAGATAGACATTTGCGAGCGACGATGGAAGAAACCTTCCGCGCCTTTCACAAACGTACTGGCGCGACTATGGTTTATGTCACCCATGATCAATCCGAAGCCATGTCATTGGCTGATAAAATTGCTGTGCTGAATAAAGGGCAATTGGTGCAATGGGGAACACCTCAGGAACTGTATGCAAGACCAAGAAACACTTGGCTAGCGAATTTTATTGGTCGAGGTTCTGTGTTGTCGGTGGCTGCGGTTGCTCCTTCGCAATACGTGAGCGGTACAAATTTGACTGAGTTGATTTGCCAGCATTCACCAGATAAAGCGGCTAGCTCTGTGCTCGTGCGTCCACAAGATATTCATTTCGTCAGCGCGGACGATTCGGCACTGATTGTTAGTGTTCACAGCTGTATTTTTCGTGGTGAGCGTTACGATATTGAATTGACGCTAAAAGATGGCCAGCGCTTACTCGCGTACAGCGATGTACCTATGACGCTAGAAAGCCTGCATCAGGTTCGTCTTGGGCAAGCTTGGTCACTTGAGAGTGAATCATGAAGGTTAGCATTGATATTTTAAGTGGCGCAGGAAGGAAAACCGCCGCCGCGATTTTGGTGACCTACGAGGCAGAGCATCAGTCAAAACCGATTCGTTTTTTACTCGACGCGGGCGGCGCGTTAGAGGTGGGCGAGGACAAAGGCTGGACGCAACCAGATCACTTAGACGCGATTTTAATTTCCCATGATCATCAAGATCATATGGGCGGTTTGATCGATATTGATAGCAAGGTTCCGGTTTACGCGACTTCACCCGTTCAGCAGCAATTGCCTACGCATTTAAACCTTCATACCTTACCTATTTGTGGCTCGACGAATGTGTCTGGCATTAAGGTGACAACAGGTTCGGCAGGGCATTCTTTTGGCGGTGTGTGGCTGCATCTTGATATGGGTGAGGGCGTATTTTACAGCGGTGATTTTAGCCTAGAATCCGGCTTGTATCCTTTTACCATGCCTCCGCTTGCCAGTGTTGCTTTACTCGATGCGTCTTACGGCTTGTATGACAATTCATTAGAGCAATGTAAAAACGCCTTGCTGCATTATCTGAAAGACGAGCGCGCCTTGCTGATGCCCGTTCCGCAAACTGGACGAGCGTTAGAAATGGCCTGCTGGTTAACTTCACTAGGGTTTCATGATTGGACTCTAGGAGAAGATTGCATTGCGCCTGAAACTGTTTTGGCTGGGCCTAAAGATAGTGTGTGCAGCGAGATTAGACCTGTCCTGGAAAATATGAAAAGCCAACCGTTCAATCCCAATGCCAAAGTGGTGCTGTGTGGTGATCCTGATGGATTGAGTGGCGAAGCGGCTGTTTTATTGCAACAACCAGAGCGATATTTGCCGGTTTATACCGGACATTTGCCGGAACACGCTCGTCAGGCCGTGAGCGAAGACAGAGCGCATTTTGAACGCTGGAATGTGCATCCGCGTAAGCAAGATTTGAAACGGCTGGTGGATCATCTTGGCTGCCGTATTTGTGTTCCATTGTTTTATACCATGAAAGATCTAAGTGAGTGGCGACAGGCCCTTGGCCCAAGCGTTACTGCTGATTCTTATATTGAGTTAGATTATGACCTTAATACCTAAACCTTTTGTCTTTGCGCGTCATGCGCAGAGCGAGTTTAACGCCGCGTTTCGTATAGGTGGTTTTACCGATAGTCCGTTAAGTGAAACCGGAATTCAGCAAGCCAAAGATGCAGCGCCAATATTAAGCGCCATTGATTGGAGTGTTGTGGCAACCAGTACGTTACAACGCACGCAAGAGACCGCATTTCATGCGGTGCCAAAACAAACCATTATGGCTTATGAGCAACTTAAAGAGCGCAATTGGGGCGACTTAGAAGGTTGTCCGATAGAACAGCAGCTGCCTTATGACGTGACGCCGCCTAATGGTGAATCTTGGCGAGAGTTCGAGACTCGAGTGCTAGGCGCATTGAATGAGATCCTCAGCGAGCATTCGTGGCCTCTGATCATCGCGCATTCTGGTGTTTATCGAGTGCTAAACAATGTTATCAACGGCACGCCGTATTGCCCAAGAATCGGCAACGTTACTCCTATTTCTTTTGTGCCTAGCCAAGACGAAAACGGCTGGGAAATTACCCCTTTTAAAGGAAGCTTTACATGTTACCAAATGCCGTAATTGTTGATTTAGATGGCACTCTTGCTGAGTTCGATCACACTGAAGTAGCCCATTGGGTGCTTGGTGCAGAAAAGCATTGGGACCCTTTTTTTGAACACATGAAACATGCACCAGTGATCGAAAATGTGCTGCGTTTGGTCAATATTCTCAAGCAACAAGGCCAACATATTTTAATTTGCAGTGGCCGTCCTGAGTCCCATAAACAGCACTCGGTTGAATGGATTCAAAAACACCAAATTCCGTGCGATGGCATTTATCTACGCCCAGACAATGCTGATGCCTTGCCAGACGAGGATGTTAAAAAAGCCTTGTTGGAGAAAATCCACGAAGATGGTTTTACGCCTTGGTTGGTATTGGACGACCGCGACGCTGTGGTTCAAGGTTGGCGTAACTTAGGGCTGACTTGCCTACAGTGTGCGCCAGGGGATTTTTAAATAGAATTATTACCAGAACGACTCAACGGAGCGACAAGCAACATTGAATAAATAGCAGATTTTATCCTCATGGCTAGCCTTGTTATCTAGCTCGCGCTAGCATGAGGAAATTTTATTCGGAGCTTGGCCTATGTTTCAACTTGTTCTTCTTAGTAATCAACAACATATCGATGTAGCAAATCTGTCTCTATCCGCAGAATTAATGGGCTTACCGAAAGATATTCCGATTAGTGTGCAGCAGACATGTCTTATGGGCGGCAAGCAAACTGGCTCACGTTTGATCACGTTGACCGTGGGCGATTCTGTGGTTCGCGTTGTGCCGACTCGTGGCATGGCGGTTCTTGATGTTGTTAGGAAAGATACGACAGGAAAAGAAGTACGATTTGGTTGGGACTCGCCGGTTAAAGAAATCGTGCATCCAAGCTTTGTTAACCAAGAAGCGTCCGGCGGCATTGGTTGGTTAGATGGTTTTAACGAGATGATAGTGCGTTGTGGTTACCAATGGGCTGGGCATCCCGGTCAAGACGGCGACGAGTTTTTAACATTACACGGTCGTATCCAAAACACACCCGCAGACGAAGTGGTTTTAGAGGTCGAGCAGGTACCGCCTTATCGTGTGACTTTACGTGGTCGAGTCGATGAAAAACGTTTTAAATTCACTAACTTTGAACTGCAAACGGTATTGTCATTAACGCCAGATGAGCCTTATTTATTGGTTGAAGATACCTTAACCAATAAAGGTAGTTATCCGCGCGAATACCAAGCTATTTATCACAACAACTTTGCCCAACCGATTCTTGAAGATGGCGCGCAGTTACACGTTCCTATGGCGGAACTATCGCCTTTTAACGACTATGCTGCTGGTGGTTTGAACGATTGGAATCAGATGCCAGCGCCAACTAAAGACTTTGACGAAATGGTGTTTAATATTCGTCCGATTAGTGATGAGAAAGGTTTTTCTTATGCGTTATTACATAACGCCAACGCGAGCTGTGGCATAGAAGTCAGCTATCAAACGGACACCTTGCCAGTGCTTACCGTATGGAAAAATACGGACACACTGGAACAAGGTTACGTGGTGGGAATCGAGCCGGGCACTAGCTTTGCTTATAACCGTTCTTATCAGCGCGACTTAGGTTTGGTGCCGACAATTGGTGCTGGTGAATCGAAGCACTTTGTGGTGCGTTTTGGCTTGTTAACGGATGAATATCAAGTCCAAGCAAGTGTGGCGAATATCGCTCAATTACAAAGTGATCAAACGGCTCAAGTGGTGTCTACACCGATTGTGCGCCTTGGTGAGGCATAGAGGTTCGGGAATAACGCTCCCAGTCGCCCGCTTCCATATATGGAGCGTGGTCTAGGGATTTGTTGTATACGTAAATCCAGCCACGGCCGTAGGGTGAAAAAACACGTTTTCTAATGTACAAGGAGCTTTCTGGCGTCTTTGGGTCATAACCTTCAAGTTGATCCAAAGACGCGAGTATTTCGTCTGATACGTCATACCATTCAACGCGTATCCGACCGCCGTTTTCATGGGTTGATACAATACCCGGAAATTCTCCAAGATTGTGCATGCGAAACCCTGTCAGCCAACCAAGGCCGATGCGTTTGCATTCGGCAAGAAGTTTGTGATTATTCAGCCCCTCACGAAGCGTCCCATATACAGCAACAATGTTTGTAGGCATGTTGAATTCCATCTAATTACAATCAAAGTGTAGAAGATGAACTGGCTTAACGGTCATTTCAAGCCTTGTAGCGGGAAATTACGTTGCCATGACACAACCTTGATGCATTCATGAAACTACTGGCACTCTAGCGCTTGATCTCAGCTTTTTTCGAGGTTTTGACTTTCGAGGCTTTGATTTTCTAAGTATTGACTATGCGATTTTTCATGATCAAGTAGCCAGCGTTTTCGCTCTAATCCGCCAGCGTAACCGGTTAAACTGCCGTCTTTGCCGATCACTCTATGACAAGGAATAACAATGGCAACACGATTCATGCCGTTAGCCCTGGCGACCGCTCGAACAGCCTTTGGGTTATTCAACCGCGTGGCTTGTTCTTGGTAGCTGGCTGTTTCTCCAAATGGAATCGTTCCAAGGGCTTGCCAGACAGCATTTTGGAAGTCGGTTCCTGGAGTATGAAGCGGTACGCTGAATTCGCTGCGTTTGCCTGCAAAGTATTCTTCTAATTCTATTTTTAGCTGTTTCATGTGGGCGTTTTCTCCCGCAACAATCGGCGCTTTTAAACGGCGTTGTAAGTCTTCAAACTCTGTTTCTAACATGCGTCGGTCGACAAATTCCAACAGACAAATTCCTTCGTCAGTGGCGCAGACAAACATAGGGCCAATGGGCGTTGTCAGCCTATCGATTAAAATCACAGCATTCTCCAAATTTAGGGTCGGTGCATGACCGAGTAACTTTTTAAAAGTGTAACCGAAACCACTCAAAGAATCGTAGCCTGAATCTAACGCAGTATTGGTGGCGCTTTTGCCTGTTTTTAATTCTTGGAACGCATAATTAATACGATACATGCGCTGAAAGGTTTGAAACGTCATGCCGTAATGTTGATTAAACCAACGACGCACAAAGATGGGTCGTATTCCAGATTCTCTCAATTCTTGGTCGTTGATTTTCGCCTTAGTACAGTCTCGCACAAGGTTCATTGCCGCTTGCACTTCATAAGGTGCTTCATGAGCGTTTTCAGTGGGGCGACAGACTTTACAGGGGCGAAAACCTGCGTCCATGGCGTCTTTGAAATGAGTGTAAAACTCAACGTTCTCACGTTTTGGTTTGCGTGCTCGACAAGTTGCAATGCAGAAAATAGAGGTTGTTTTGACGCCGACAAAAAATACGCCTACATAACTAGGTTCTCGGTTTAGTAAGGCTTGATAATAACCATCGGCTTGTTTTTTATCTGTTATTAACATGCGTTTGTCCGTTGTTTGAATAATGGCTGAGATCGTGTGTATTTAGGTGTTGTTTGTTGAGTTAGGTTAGCTTGATTGCCAACGAAGCAACAACCGAAAACTGGACGAGTATTTTTTATTATTTTGAATAGGGTTATCGATTATTTCCAAATACGAAATAGAAGCTTAAGGAATAGCTTATATATCTTGTTTTTGTAGAAGGATAGAGTATTCATCATACTATTAAGTGATGATTAATAAGGATTCCTCATGTCTAGTACTGTTGTGATACAAGAACCTAATTCGCCGACGCGTTTATTTTTATTATTTCACGGTGTTGGCGCCACACCACAGAGCTTGGCGCCTTTGGGTTATGTTCTCGCTAAATCTTTCCCTAAGGCTATTGTAGTGTCGCTACAAGCGCCCGATGCGTCTGATTTTGGACAAGGCTATCAATGGTTTTCAGTGCAAGGTGTGACAGAAGAAAATCGAGTGGAACGCATTGAAGCGGCGATGCCAGCCTTTGTTGAAACAGTGAAAGATTGGCAGCAAAAAAATGGATTGAACGCGGAACAAACGACGTTAATCGGTTTTTCCCAAGGGGCAATTATGTCTTTGTCTTCGACACAAATGGTTGATGAAAAACTAGCGGAGAAAATCGTGTCGTTATCTGGGCGCTTTGCCTTACTACCAAAGAGAGATCCAAAGAAAGATCTCGTGAATACGCAAATACATTTTATCCATGGTAATCAAGATAATGTGATTGACTATCGCCTGTCTAAATCAGCGTATGATGCCTTGATAGACTCTGGTGCAATGACGACTTATGATCTTATTCCTCATCTCGCTCACAGCGTGAACCAAGCGGTGGTGGATTGTTTATTGCAGCGTTTGTGAGTTCGTTGAATAGCGCGATAAAAATTGAAAACATGGCATAGCAAATGCTTATATATTTCTTTCATCTCCATGTTAGGTCCACACTTATGAAGTTCACTGCGTCGTTTTTATTACTAGCGTCCACTATGGCTTACAGCACTATCGCGCAAGCCGATCGTTTAGAAGACATTCAAAAACAAGGCTATATCACTGTTGGAACCACGGGCGATTACAAGCCTTTTTCGTATTACGATGGCAGCACTTTTTCAGGTTACGATATTGATGTGGCTAAGTATTTTGCGACAGAGATGGGCGTGGAAGTGAAGTTTGTGCAAACGACATGGAAGGACTTATTAAAAGGTTTGGATGATGACAAATATGACATCGCCATGGGCGGTATTACTCGTCGAATTTCTCGCCAAATGGCAGCGGAACAAAGCCAAGGCTATATGACATTTGGTAAATGTTTTCTTGTTACTCAAGGTAGCGAATCTTTGTTTGATACGCTAGAAAAAGTGAATAAGCCAGAAGTGAAAGTAGGCGTAAATATTGGCGGCACCAATGAAAAATTTGCCGATCAGTATCTTAGCAAAGCAACTATCGTTCGTTTTGAAAATAATCTAGATGTACCGAAAGCAGTCGAAACAGGCACTGTTGATGTGATGGTAACAGAAACGCCAGAAGCTCTTTATTATCAAGTCATTAACAAAAATTTAGACGCGGTACGTGAAGAAAATCCGTTTACCAAAAGTCAATTTGGTTATTTGATTCCAGAGGGTGAGCAGCGCTTGTTGAATACCGTTAATTTCATGATGGATGAGATGAAATTAAAAGGTGTTGATGAAACCTTGATGGCAAACAATTCTCTTAAATAAGTCATTTTCTATCCGCTCAACTTTTTCTTAGATGAGGAAGTTGAGCCAGTTTCATCTTCCTCTCCTTAATAATCTTTTGTCAGATTGCCTAATTCTCCTTATTATTCGTTTCCTCTTTTTATTCTCTTCCGACTCGCTCAAGAGTCAATTAAGGATGATGTTATGGATTACAGTTTATTCACTGTTTCGCTTTTGATCGGTACAGGTTTTCTTGCTGGCATTATTAATACTTTGGCGGGCGGTGGTTCTAACCTGACTTTACCGGCTTTGATGGTCATGGGGATGCCGGCTGACATCGCTAATGCGACCAATCGTGTTGGGGTATTTTTACAAAACGTGGCAGCGACATTTGGCTTTCGTAAAGCCAAAAAGTTGGACAACGCTGACATCCTGCCGGTGATGATTCCATCCTTGCTGGGCGGCGTAGTGGGGGCTTTCGCAGCCAGTTATGCACCAGAAACCTGGCTCAAGCCGCTATTGTTAAGCGCCATGATAGGCATGACGTTAATTATGATTGTCCGACCTACCATGATAGCGCCACCAGAAGGCACTGTGCCGTTTAAAGTCTCGGAAAAACCGAGTGCATGGATTGCCCTATTTATCGCTGGTGTGTACGGCGGTTTTGTTCAAGCGGGTGTCGGTTTTATCCTGATTGCTGCATTGGCTGGTACTTTACGTTATGACCTAGTACGCACCAATGCGCTAAAAATGGTGTGTACGCTGGGTTTTACTGGCTTGGCATTAGGCGTATTTATTTGGAATGACCAGATCCTATGGATTCCTGGATTGATCCTTGCTTCTGGCACCATGCTAGGTTCATTCCTTGCTGTAAAAATGGCCATAAAAGCCAACCCGAGCCATCTAAAATGGTTCCTTTTCATCATGACAGTTTGTGGTAGTGCCGCAGCCCTTTTAAGTGATTAAAGAACTAAAGGATCCATTCATCCGGCTTATAAAAAAACAGTGATTTATTAAAAATAAAACATCGTTTTAATTTATTGTCTTTCCTGATAGTCTATTCTCCTATATAGAGAGCACTGCCATAGCGTGTTCTCTATATTCTTGCCAATAAAAATAAAAATGCGATTTGAAAATACGCATAGCGAGTCTTCTTAATCTGCTTATTTTCAATATCTTTGGAGAATAAAATGAATAGAAAAATTTTAGCGGCGTCTTGTTTGGCGGCCAGCTTAATTGCCGGATGTTCAGCTGTAAGCACGGATAACTCGTCACAGAAGCTGTCAAATACTGGAAAGAATAGTATGTCGCAAGATATGACGCGTGCTGTTCTTTCTCACAACGATGGCTGGGCTGCTGCCGAAGGTCAAGTTACGGGTGGATCAGATGCGCTTGATGCACATATTTACACCGTCAGTAGTCGGAAAGCCTTTGTTGATGCGCTAAAAGAAGCCGGCAACTCGCCTAAGATTATTCGAATTAGTGGCACGATTAACTTGTCATCTAATGATCAAGGCCGTGAACTGACCGAAGCAGACTATCGTGTTGCGCCTTATAATTTCGAAGATTATAAAAATGCTTATGCACCTGCTGTTTGGAACATACAGCCACTTATCAAAAAACGTCCAAATAGAGATTTAACCGGCCCTCAGGAAGAAGCTCGTTTAGCCTCGGCTAAAAAACAAAAAGATCAAATTGTCATTGATGTCCCTTCTAATACCAGCATCATTGGTTTAGGTAAGAACGCAAAAATCATTAAAGGCACTTTGCAAATTAGTGCGGGTGTCGAAAATGTCATCATTCGAAATATTGCCTTTGAAGACGCATTTGACTATTTCCCAGGTTGGGATCCAGGTGACAGTTTCAAAATCGATCCAAACTATCCCGGCTGTATGGGGGAATACGTTAATGCCAATCAAGGACCACAGAAGTGTCCGGGCGGACGTTGGAATTCTGAATACGACCTGATCTCCATCAACGGCGGTAAGCGCGTCTGGATCGATCACAGCACTTTCTCAGATGGGGATCGCCCAGACTCCATGTTCCCGCCCGTCTATCCGTTCCCACAGAATGAAATCACACAAAAAGTTCAGCATCATGATGGCTTGGTTGATATTACCAATCAGGCGGATCTAGTGACGATTTCTAACAGCTATTTCCATGATCATGATAAGGCTTTCTTGATTGGTAACAGTGATGGCAAAACCGCAGACACTGGCTATTTACGAGTTACCTTGCATGGAAATTACTTTAAAAATGTCGGTCAGCGTATGCCGCGTGTTCGTTATGGCAAGGTGCATGTGTATAACAACTATTTTGTCGGTAATGCACAAGGTGACGGCGTTGGCGCCAATGCTTATGAGCGCCATGTGGATTCTTTGATTAACAAACCTAAACATAATATTGTTCGTCAAGTTTTGGGTGCGGGTAAAGAGTCAGCGATATACTCAGAAGCCAACGTTTTTGAAATTGAAAACGGCAATCCTTCCCATGCGATTGGCAATATGAAGGGTAAGGTCGCTTATGATCAAGGCTCTATGTTCAACGGTAAAATGATTGATATCGTTGAAGGGGCGAACAAAGCAAGTGGCAAGCCACTTTCTAAAGATGTGGGCTGGACACCAACCTTATATGGCCCAACGCCAGTATTGCCTGCTAGTGAAGTCATTGACTACGTCAAAGAAAATGCAGGAGCTGGTAAACTTTAGATCTGAAATATAGAGTGTTTTCTTTTATGCCGATGCCATTTTATCTAAATACATCGGCATTTTTTTGTTCATCTTTTCTCAAAAAAGCAGTTTTTTTCTCCCAATAAATCGTGCCTTACACAGCTAAACCATTATTTACATTATATTTATTCTTTTTCTTAATAAGTTCGTTTACTCTTCAATAAAGGGACGATGTAGGCACATCTTTTGCTGGAGTGCTAATTAGTTACGCTAAAATTAGCACTCTACAATTACGTAAGGAATGACTTATTTTTAAAGATAGAGGTCTACTTAGTGGTATCGCTTTTAGAAAGGTGGTTTGGTACTCAACATACGCATCCTGATTTTCGTTTTCGAGGATTTTTGTTTTCAGCCTTGCTGTTTATCTCTTCTAGTTTCGTTTTCTTCATTTATTATAATTTGGTCATAGACTATTTTCCGCCAATGTTAATAGCGAACTCTGTGTCGTTGTTCTTTTGTATCATTGGTGGATATTACCTGCTGATAAAAAAACGTCCAAAAGTTGCTGCGACTATTCTTCAACTTATTGTTTCTATAGATACTTTTATACTTATCTTAATCGATGGTAATGAAGAATTTGCACTCGTTTTTGCATTTCTAACGCCGGTGATGGGGGTTTTTCTTCTAGGTTATCGTAATGGGTCGATACTCAGCCTTGTGTACTTTGCTGGTATTTTCTATTTTTGTTTTACGCAAATGGATACTTGGCAACCCGAGATATTTCTTCCTATCAGCTTGATACACTTTTCTTTTATTTATTCGTTACTGCTAATTGTGTCTTTTTTCTATGATTCTAGCCGTCGAAAAGCTTACCAAATGATGGAAGAGACTAATCGCCAGTTACAAGAGTTGGCCACCACAGACGTATTAACTAAGCTGCGTAATCGGCGCTACATGGAAGATCAATTACTAAATGCTATAGGCAATCATTATATCGCCATGCTGGATGTAGATGATTTCAAAAAAGTGAATGATCAGTTTGGTCATGATCAGGGCGATAAAGTACTGATGAAGCTGGCTGAAGTTTTAATGCATAATATTGACCTGTTGGATACCGTGGGTCGTTGGGGCGGTGAAGAGTTCATTATTATTTTTGCAGAACAAAACCTTGCCCAATTAGAGGAAAAGCTAAAGCAACTAAATTATAGTGTTGTGCATACTGATTTTGGTATTGGACGGCCGATCACTATTAGTATTGGATTGGCGAATCACTATGCTAATAGGCATCGAGACTGCATACGAGCTATGGATCAAGCACTTTATGATGCGAAAGCCAACGGAAAAAATACCTACAGTATCGCTAGTTAACACATATGGTAAGGGGCATCTAAGTGTATACACCAAAGCATTTTGAAGTAAACGATCTCCAGGAGCAGTTAGCCTTTGTTAAAACCTTTCCCTTCGCGACGTTAGTTTCGAATGGTGATGACGGTTTGAATGCCGAGCATATTCCTATGTTGGTTCATGTCGATGCAGAGAATAGGGTTGTCTTGCAAGCCCATATCGCCAAGGCCAATAAGCTTTGGCAGAACCTAGCGAATCAAGCGGATGTATTGGTTATTTTCCAAGGTGAGAATGCCTACATCACGCCAAACTGGTATCCCTCTAAAAAAGTAGATGGCAAAGTGGTTCCAACGTGGAACTATCGCGCCGTTCACATTAAAGGCACGATAGATTTTATGCATGAAGCTGAATGGAAACTATCGTTACTGGAAAAACTCACCAATACTCACGAACAAAAACAACCTGCGCCTTGGTCAATTTCTGATGCACCACAGGAATACATCGACAGACTGCAAGCTGCTGTTGTTGGCGTTGAAATCACCGTGACTGATATTCAGGGTAAATTTAAACTTAGCCAAAACCAAAGTGCCGAAAACAAAAACGGCGTACGAGATGGCTTAGCTGAAGTGCAGCATCCTATGGTTGATGTAATGCAAAAGATATCTAGTTAAATGTTTTACTTATAAAAGTGATTAGGCTATATCGCTGGTTGTAACGTTTTTCCATTTGACTTGGTTTTTTCCTTCATATTTCGCAAGGTATAAAGCTTCATCTGCGGCAGCGAATAAAGACTCAAATTTAAAGCCATCGTTAGGAATGATAGAAGAGACTCCAGCACTAATAGTGACAACATTGTCGTTTTCTTTTTTACAGGTAATGGCCATTTCTTGAACTTCACTAATGCATTTATTAAGACGTTGCAAAGCTTCTTTTTTTGAAGTTCTGGGCATGATTGCCACAAATTCTTCTCCACCATATCGTGCTACTAGATTGCTATTATGTTTAAAGTTATTAGCTAGAATAGCCGCTACTTTTTGTAAAACTTTATCGCCTGCAGCATGTCCATAAAAGTCGTTATATTGTTTAAAATTATCAATGTCGATAACGGCTAAGGATAAAGTTTCATTAATTTCTTCCATTAATTTCCATTCAGACCGGATTGTTTCTTCATACTTCCGACGATTTGCTAAAGAGGTTAATGGGTCTATGGTACTTAAGCGTTCAAGTATACGGTGTTGATTTATTAATTTAAGGTGCAAGGCTACTCTAGCTTTTATGATTGAAGCGTGTATTGGTTTTTGAATATAGTCACTTGCTCCAAGTAAGAGCCCTTTTTCTTCATTTTTTATGTCATCTAAGGCCGTTATAAAGATGACAGGAATATCACATGTCCGTGAATCTTGGCTCAGCTTTTCCATGGTCTCGAAGCCATCCATATCAGGCATCATAACGTCGAGTAAAATTAGGTCTGGTGAAAGCTCTAACGCTTTACGGACACCTTGTTCTCCGCTTTTTGCCATTATAATGTCGACTTCGCTACGTAAGATATCACTGATGATCTGTAAGTTTATGATTTCATCATCGATAATAAGGACACTAAATGAATTGGGCATTCTAGCTACCTGGTAATTTTACTAAAAGTTGACGAACAAGCTTTGCCGCCTGCTCATACTCAATATCGGTAATATTTTGTATTATTTGAGTAATATCCTCACTATATTGAGTGTTCATGGATTTATGATGTAATGCATGAAAATAATTTTCTACTTTAAAGTCACTTTGCTCCAGCAATGGCAGTACCTTTCTAAGCGTGCTTTTAAGATTGATTCTTGAATCAATATCCTTGTACTCAATTTGATCAAAGACAAGATTTAGCGCTGTCAAAAGAATCGATAGTTTGCTGATCACAGCATCTAACAGTGAACCATCAACATACTCATTTTTTAGTAATTTTCGTTCAATGACTACGCAATCTTTAAATATATCTTGAGCGCCAATGTAAGCCGCATTTGATTTCAAAGAGTGTATGTCGTTTAGTAAGTTGCGATTGTCTAAGGTTAAAAATCGAGTATTAGGGTCTTCTAAAAGCGATGTATATTGCGTCCAAAAAGATCTCACTATTTTTAGGTAAATTGATGTGTCATTTTTTAGAGAATCAATAGCTTTTCCAGCTTCTAGACTACTTATCTTGAAAAGCATAGATAATTTATCGTTTAAAGCTGGTTTTACGGGCAATAGCTCAGCGTCAGCCTTTCTATTTTTTTTATTACTTATTAAGTAGTTACTCAGTGTTTTATAAAGTAAGTCAGATGGAATAGGTTTAGGGATATGATTATTCATTCCCGCAGAGAGACTTTTCTCTTTGTCTTCTGGAGAAGTGTGAGCTGTCATGGCAATAATCGGAAGTTCATAACCAAGATCCATGCCACGAATGATAGCTGATGCGGTTAATCCATCCATAACCGGCATTTGGATGTCCATAAGGATAAGGTCATACTGAGTACCTTTTATCTTATCAATGGCGATTTTTCCGTTTTCAGCGCAATCTACTTGAACCCCAGTGCTTTTTAAGTACCCCAATGCTACTTGCTGATTAATTAGATTATCTTCAACAAGTAAAATATGAAAATCCGATAGCTGAGGTATCGGAGCTATTTTTTTATTCGATATTGCTATTTTCTCAATATTAAAAAACTGATTTATTGCATCGAATAGTGTCGATTTACCAATAGGCTTCTCTATAAACTGCCGAATAATACCTGTGTCCAAGTGAGGCTGGATATGATGCTTTTCATAGGCTGATATCATCAAGATAGGCGGCGCTAATTCTTTGAATAAATTTTTTATCTTTTTTGAAGTTTCTATTCCGTCTATACCTGGCATTTGCCAATCCATGAAAACTACATCGAATGCAACGCCGGATTGATCTGATTGGTGAATAGCATCGATGGCTTCCCAGCCGCTCCCCACACACGTGCTTTCTATACCAAAGCTGGCTAATAGTTTGGCTAGAATGTCTCTAGATAACGGATGATCATCCACTACTAGAGCTTTAAGCATATTTGCAGAGTCGATTGCTGCATTTTTTGGCTGCAGAGTGGGGACTTTTAAAGGCAATAAGACGGTGAAGGTTGAACCTTTGCCAACATCACTTTCGACTTTGATTTCCCCATTCATTAATTCGCATAACTGACGAGTTATTGTTAATCCTAATCCAGTTCCACCATAGACGCGTGTGACACTATTGTCTGCCTGTGTGAAGGGGCAAAATAGCTGTTCGAGTTGAGTGGATGAGATACCTATACCTGAGTCAGTGACCTCGCACTGCAGCAAAATATTCTCACCATCCAACTTATTGCAACGTAGTCGAATAACAATGCTCCCGCTTTCTGTGAACTTAATCGCGTTGCTCACTAAGTTGACCAATATCTGTTGAATACGGAGCGGGTCCCCTAATAAGTATTCAGGAATGTCATCAGCGATGTCTGTTACTAACTCGAGTTTTTTCGCATAGGCTCCAAATACATTCATATTGACTGTGGTTCGAATTAATTTCTCCGTTGAAAAACGCACTGATTCAGCGGTTAATTTACCTGCTTCTATTTTGGAAAAGTCCAAGACATTGTTGACTAAACTGAGCAAAATATCGCCGGAGTCTCGTATCTTTTGTAGGTAGTCTTGCTGTTCTTTATGATTGGGGGAAGTATTGAGAGCTAGGTCACTTAGGCCGATAACCGCGTTAATAGGCGTACGGATTTCGTGACTCATTCTCGCGACAAATGATGACTTCGCTTCTAGCGCCTCTTCCAGCTCCGCTTTAGCGAGTTCCAGTGCGGCTGTTCGTTCCCTGACTTTTGCATCAAGGTTGTCATTGATTTGTTTCAGCCCAACATTGTATTCCTTCAGCTTTTCTCCTGCTTCAACGGCCATTTTTTCGGCGGTTTTGATTTTGGTCGTTTCATGGCTGATACCGCAAATAAAGGCAGGATTGTCTTGCTCATCAAATATAGGCACTAACAAGGTGTTGTAGAATAAATCCTTTCCATCATTTACGGTATATTGCTCTATTGAAATAGGCTTTCTACTGGTGATGGCTTCCCGATAAGTACTGTAAAAACCTTCGACAATCTCTTCAGGAAACATATCGCGAATGCGGTTGCGATGATAAATTTTGTTTGGCTCAATCCCCATCGCAATCCGAGAAGCTGAATTGTTATCATAAAGAGAAAATTCGCCATTCTCTTCGACAGCAACGATAAACATGAGATCGTCAGAATGACTCCATAACTGAAAAAGACATTCTTTAATCATAAAGTCATGTTCTTCTTGGTCAAAAAGCTCATTAAATTTCATGACACCTCCATGTTAATAATAAAAATTTGACGATTATCGGTTGAGTTTGGCGCGTTAGATGTCTTCTTTCGTTAGCAGCTTGTCTAAAGACTCATATGATCCGTAGTAGCCAAATTGCTTTGCCAGAGCAGAAAAGACTTCTTGGTTTTCATTTTTGAGTGTTTCTGGGGCCGGTAAACTAAATAAATACACTTCTTGCCCCTCTACGACGTCTTCTACTGAAAGGCCATGCCAGCCTGAAAGTGATGTATCAGCTTCTTCTTTCTCTATTCCACTGAGTGAGCTTAAACCAGCCAGAATGTCATCTTTAATCGTCTCGTCTAATTTACCTAGCATGCAAATTGAATCAGGACAGATAGTCAGAGGATGATCTTTATCTTTGTCCCAAATGAGTAAGTTTTCATTTTGGTTAATGACAATTAGCTCTCTTACTCGGCCGCTAACCGTTTGAGTAAAAGATAATTTATTAAAATCAAACCCACCCTGAGAAACACTGTCTTTGCTTTTAAGAATAAAAGGTGAGTTGGTCTCAGATAAAGAGTATAGGGATATATTTAATGTGTTTAAAAACACAGCAAGGTCATGGATAATGTTCTTATCATCGACTTTGAATTTATTTAGTTGTTCTCCAATGCTCTGCGCCATTGAGATTGTATTTGATACAAGTGCTGACTTTGCTTGATTGCCATTCATGATCCAGCCTGAAATAGCACCTACACCGTCAAAACTGCCTTCAGACGATAAAATAGGCCTAACCATATTTTCAACGATACTGGCTTGAGCTTTCTTCTTCGTTGCTTCACCTAGGTCCCCGTCACTAATTTGGGGCAAGTTTAAAACGATATCACCTTCAACAAGTACCTCTCCATGGGGTGCATTTAGTACGACAAAAGGCGTGATGTTTATTTTGGAGCTATAGCTCAAGCAGGATAAGGTCGGTACTGAACGTCCCGCACCATCAGCATCAATAACAAGAGCTGGATCTAGCGTTTTTGCTGCCGCTAGCATAGCGACAAAAATATTTGATCCAGTTTCAACAGAAATGGTGAAATTGATTCTCTTTGATTTGTTTAGGTCTTGCATGACCTCAACCGCTCTTTTTTCTGCGCCTTGTAAGCCTATTTTTTCAAAGCTTTCAGGAGACCCCATTGCACCAACTACCACACCAAAATCACTGTGTTTCATCGAACCGGGTGAGCACAGCGTAATAGATTTTTTCGTTTCTACTATTTGGTTAACAAACGAGTAGGCCGTTTTAATCGAACCACCGCCGCCACTTGCTAATAATGTTGAACCATTGACGATATTGAAAAGTGCTTCTGTTGTTAAGATAGTCATTAGGTTAAGTCCTTTTAAATCGACTGATATTGATGAGTAATTGATATTTTCTTTATATCAATTTGAAAATGCATAATTATGACGAACCGATACTAAACTTATACATTAAATATATTCTTGTATGCCATAGCTCCCTTGGCGCCGTCTTATGCTTTAAGGTTATTTTTTGTATTCGGCCCAGAGGGAATGTAAAGTAAATAGAGTGTTGGCTCTATGCGTGATGTCGTAAGCAAGCATGGGCAAGGCAGCAAATTATGGTAGATAGAGCACTGTATTATTGAGCATAAGACAGTTTTTTAAAGTGATCTTAATCAAGAAGGCCGTAAACAGATATGGTTGAAAAAAATGACCTCTTGTAAGGCGCTCCATATGCAAGAAAAAGAGTAATTAAGATGTTGCCATTGCGGTAATGTTCAATTCAAAATCGTCCCCGATGCACATGAACTAATCACATGTAATTGCTCTATTTGCATAAGAAAAAACGCCTTGATGGTTAAAGTGCATGAGAGCAAATACCAACTTATCAACGCCTATAGTTTAAAAGGCTTCAGCACCGAAGGTATTCCGGTGCGAGCAACTATCGACGCGGGGATGGCTTGATAGGTTTAATTTAATCTAAACCCTCAAACCTCTCCCGCATTCAGTAGCATGCCTTGTGGGCTGGTGTCGAATAGCAATATTCGATTCAAATCTACCGACAGCGAGATATTCTCTTGGCGTTTAACGTGGGAGCGTAGGTCGAGTCGGGCTTTGGCGTCTTCACCGCCGAGTTTGAACATGATTTCTTTGTCGAAACCGAGGTTTTCTACCAATTCCACTTGTATATCATTGAATTCAAATAGGTTGTCACTAGGAGATGATAAGGCGCTGTCTTCAAAAAAGTCAGGGCGAATGCCAACCAAAACTGTGTCGTGGGATTTAAGGTCGTGTAAGTCAACATTGGCGATTTTCGCCGCTGGCAGTCGGTAGTTTTCGAATACCAGATCTTCGCCTTCTATCTTGGCTTCAATCAAATTCATCGCGGGTGAACCAATAAAGGTCGCTACAAAGGTGTTGGTGGGTTGCAGGTAAATTTCCATCGGTGTGCCGACTTGTTCGACAATGCCATCGCGCATCACCACGACTCTATCGCCCAAGGTCATAGCCTCGATCTGATCGTGGGTAACGTAGATCGCCGTCATGTTGTATTGATGCTGAATACGGGCGATTTCCGTCCGTATGTGATGACGCAGTTTGGCGTCTAGGTTCGATAAGGGTTCATCAAACAAATACACATCCGCATCACGAGCAAGGGCGCGTCCCATAGCGACACGCTGGCGCTGGCCGCCGGATAAATCGGCTGGCTTACGATCTAAGTAGTCGTCGAGCTTGAGCATTTCCGATACGTCGGCCAGTTTCTGTTTGATCGTCTCTGCATCGGCGCCTGATTTCTTCAAACCAAAAACGATGTTTTCTCGCACCGACATATGCGGATACAAGGCGTAGTTTTGAAACACCATGGCGATGTTGCGCTTGTGTGGCGGTAAATCGTTAATGGCGCGTTTGCCAATTTGGATTTCCCCTTGGGTTATGTCTTCCAACCCTGCCACCATGCGCAGCGTGGTACTTTTTCCGCAGCCACTTGGGCCAACCAGCACGACAAACTCACCGTCTTTTACTTCTAAATTAAGGTTCTTTACGATCGGCAAGTTACCGTAGGATTTATTCACGTTACGTAAGATTACTGAGCTCATAATTCTATTCCTTATCCTTTCACGCCGCCGTCTGTGAGGCCACCTGACAAATGTTTATTTGCCAGCATGAAACAAATCACCACTGGCAGTAGCGTCAGCATGGATGCGGCCATGATGCGATCCCAAATGGCGTTCTTAGAGGTAAATAGGGTTTGCAATGCCAGCGGCAAGGTTTGAAAATCTTGGTATTGTTTGAGGAACACGGAAGCAAACAAATACTCGTTCCAAGCGATGACAAAACAATAGATAAACACGGTAAACAGCATGGGTTTTGACAACGGCATTATGATGCGCCAGAAGGCTTCCACCCTTGAGCAACCGTCCATCATCGCGGCTTCTTCTAGCGAGAAGGGAATGGTGCGGAAGTAATTGCCTAGCATGTACATTGCAACGGGTAGAGTCTGAATCAGATAGATCAAAAACAGACTAAAAACCGTCCCCGCGGCACTGGACGCCAAGCCGACGTTAACGCTCATTTGATAAAGCGGAACCATCAGCAATACGCCGCCAACCATGTAGACAAACAAAACACCGTTTGCCATCAAGGATTGCGCAGGGAAACGTAAGCGCGCAATGGCATAGGCAGCAAGAGACGCCAAGAAAGTCGAGCAAATCCCTGTTACAAAGGAAATCACAAAGGTATTAAGCATGTAGCGACCGAATGGAAACACATCGCCGCCAGAGCTAAATTTTGCCAATAGCTTTTGCTTTTGATCTTCCGACAGCGCCGGATTGCTCAATAAGCGTTGCACACTGGCCGGTACGTCGACTTCTTTGGGCGGCATTAAACCGAGTAGTTCTTTGTAGGCATCCAAGTGTAAGACACGAGGAATGAGCGACGGATTGCCCCAATCAATTGGGTGTTTTAGCGAGGTTGAAAGAATCTGCAAAAACGGAAACACGCAAAAAATCACTAAGGTGAGCACCAAGGCATACAAGATCACAGACTGGGTGGTTGAGCGTTTATTCATCATAACTTTTCACCTATTTTCCTAATCATGACCGTCTTACCACTTAAGTACTTTACGAACATACAGCCAGATCAAGCCGACCAGCACGAGTAATTGAATCACCGAAATCGCCGCCGCGACGCCTTGATCGACGATGCCTGCGAACGCTTGGTAGTAAGTAAAAATCGGCAAGGTTTCTACATTCGGTGCAAGTAAGTAGACGTCTTCAAAGCGGTTCAAATTCCAGATAATGCGCAGCAGTACCACGGTGGCAATGACGAATCTTAGTTCTGGCAAAGTCACATGCCAGAAGCGTCCCCAGGCATTTTGCCCGTCTATTGCAGCGGCTTCGTACAGATCTTTCGGCACACTTTGCAGCTTGGCGAGAAACAGTAAATACGCGATAGGGAAATGCTTCCAAATATCGAACAAGATCACCACGAACAAGGCAGAATCAGGGTTGCCGATGAGGTTTTCTCGAGTGTCGGTTAGATGCAAAACATCGACCACCACATGGTTATAAATGCCGTTCACGGGATCGAAAATAAACTGCCAGCCAAACACCACACTGATGACTGGTGCAAAGTAAGGTAGGAGAATCAAACCACGAGCAAGATTGCGAAAGCGGAACTCTTGATTCATCAGAATTGACGCCGCTAAGCCCAACACTGTCGTGCCGACAACGGTTCCGATCAGATAAATAACCGACACGCCGATAGAATGGTAATAACGCGGATTGCCAAGCAAATCCGTGTAATTTTCCATGCCGACAAAGGTCTTGGTGCCATTCAGTTGAACATCAAAAAAACTTAGATAGATGTTGAACAAAATCGGGTAAATCACTAGTAAGCCAATAATACCAACCGCTGGCGCGACCAGTTTTAAGCCAAGTCGAGATTCGTTTTTTATTAAAACAGAAGACATATTTGCTTCCCTTTATTCATACCTTCGCTTGTTTATTCGCCCATGATGGCTTTCATTTCCGTTTCTGCACTGTCTAGTGCTGCTTGCGGATCTTTGCCTTCAATGGTCACGTCGTAGATCATGCGAGGAATGACGGATTTCGCAAAGATGGCGCCAGACGCAGGAAAGGTTGTGCCTTTCACCACGGAGAAAGAGCGAATGTCGTCAAAACCAGAAACAATCTGCTTCATCTTGTCGGCGCCATAGAGCTTGAATACGCCGCTTGGGTCTTCCAAATAAGCTGGGTCTTCCGCGATGCCTTTCAGCATCGGGTTCATGCCGCCTGGTGCCATATGTAGGAAGGTGATGTAACTGGCGGGATCGTACATAAATTCGATGAAGTCTTTGGTGGCTTTGGTGTTTCCAACGTTGGTTGTTTTTAGTGCGACAAGACCAGACAAAGTGCCGTAAGATGCGGCGCTTTTGTGGTTGATAATCGGTGCGAAGGCGGTATTTTTTACCAACTCAGGGTCAAAGGTTCCGCCGCTGAGTTCTTTAAAGTTCTCAGAAGACAAAGAGCCTTTGGCGACTTCTGCCAAGGCGAGATCATCCATGATGTAAGTGGAGTAGAAGAACATGCCCATTTTGCCTTGTAAGTAATAATCTCGAGCGCGCCAGTTCTGTGGCCCCGGTGGGTTGTACTTAGCTAACTCTTTGTAATACTTAATAGTTTCTAGCGTTGCTGGGCTATTGAAAACCAAATTGCCTTTAGCATCGAACTCGGCGGCGTTATTGGACAGAGCCAGTTGAGTGAAGACTTGTTCTGTGTAGCTATCCTGTTTGGTTCCGACCAAAATGCCGTACTGATTATTGGCTTTGTCGGTCAGCGCTTTCGCAGCCGTTTCGATGCTTTCCCAAGTGTTTGGTGCCGCTAGACCTTTTTCATCAAACCAATCTTTGCGATACCAAATGCCCTGAATCCAACCGTGATAGGGCAAGCCGTAGTAATCACCAGAAGGTGATGTCAATGTGGTTAATGCGCCTTTGTGAAAGCGATTTTTGCCGATGTCTTTGATCACTCCTTGGTGTGTCTTGGTATCGACAATGCCTTCTTCACCCAGCGCCATGATGATTTCGGAGTTCACTTCAATCAGTTGCGGTGTGGTCCCAGCGGCGGCAGCAGCTGCCATTTGTGTTGCCATTTCGTTTTCATCAACCGCGATGACTTTAACGGTCACCCCATCGTTTAAGGCTTCAAACGTGCTGGCAAGTAATTCAATATTTTGTAAGCGGTCGGTTTGTGTTTGTGCTGTCCAAAATTCTACCGTGGCGGCATTGGCGAGCGAGCTGATTAGGAGTCCGTTTACCAAAACAGCACTGGTAACGAGCAGAGATTTACGGTCTTGCATGGTGGCTTCCTCTTGTTTTTATTGGTATTTGTCTGAACCTTTGGTTTTCAAAAACCTATCGTCACAACGCCCGGTGCTAAAATGACCTGAAGGTCTTTCACCGGTGTCCCTTTGATGCGCGATACTATCATTCTGGCAAGTTGCTCACCGATTTGTGCTGGTGGCGCTTGCTGAATGCTGGTGATCCCCATACTGGCGGTCAGCTCATCAGCGGGTGTATCACAACCAATCACACACACTGGTTTTTCTCTTTCATTGAGCTGTGTGTTGTGTAATCGCATGGCCGCCAATGCCGCGGCTCGCGCGCTGGTGCTGGTTAGGCAGATCAACGCGGTGATATCTGGGTGCTGGAGCAGAAATTCGGCGCAGGCGAGGTAACTTTCTTCCTCGTCAAAGCCCACTTCTAGCCATTGTTCAGGCGCAAGAGAAAGCCCAATTTGTTCGGCGGCGTCTTGAATGCCGCGTCGTCTTTCTTGGGCGAAAAAATATCGCTCGCTTACTGATACTATGCCAACCTTACGGTGGCCTTGTTCGTGCAGACGGCTAAGGCTTAAATGACCGACTTGGTAATTATCCAAATCCAACCAAGCAAACTGCGCCGCGCGTTCGGTGCGTCCGTAACACACAAAAGGCACGTTAAGTTTCAGTAAACGATGGACTTTTGGGTCGTTAACCCGGGTGCGAAGGAGCAGGAAACCGTCTTGGTCGCCTGCTTTAACAAGGCGCTCAAACTCGCTTAGTTCCTGTTTGCCGGTATCGATTGCCACCACTTGCAGTAAATAGCCTGCTGCTTGCAGTGCGTGTCGAGTTCCGGCCAACACCTTCAAAAGAATGGGATCGAGATATTGCGTGTCTTGGCAAGGAATAATCGCCGTGATCACACGTTTTGCTTGCACCCAATGCGCCATTTCTGGCCCTTTTAATTGGTAGCCCTGTCGCGCGGCTTCTTTCAGCACACGTTTCTTAGTACTCGGGCTAATGTCTGGGTAATCATTCAGTGCTCGTGACACTGTCGATACCGACAACTCCAACTGGGTTGCTATCTCTTTAATTGACATAAATTAATTCACTGCACCATTCTTATTGTTACCACTGTCCATCATTCAAGCCTGATTTAAAAGACTTAATCGTGCATTTTGTGACCAGCAGTAATTGACGTTAAGACCGAAAATGTTTCGATGCAATACTTTATTTTTGCACAATTTGAGGGCGTTTTACTGAAGCATGATATTGCTTGAAAGGTAGTGAAGTAAGACTTGGAGTGAAAGAGCTAACTCGATTTGATTGAGTTAGCTCTTAGGATGAAAAGGGTTAATCTTTCATTTTGTCGACCATTTCGACGAATCTCGCGACACCAGATGAAATCTCAGTAAGGCCTCGTGATACTTCGTTGATACTTTCTTTGCCATGAAGAGCAATGCCTGTTACCGAGCGTAACATGTCATCCATTTCATTAATTAGGTTGTGATTCTTTTCTACAACCGAGCCAATTTCTGCTGTCGCTGTGGCGGTATTGCTGGCAAGTTTGCGAACTTCATCGGCTACTACTGAGAAACCACGACCTGCATCGCCTGCGCGTGCGGCTTCTATTGCGGCATTAAGTGCGAGCAAGTTAGTTTGATCAGCAATAGAACGAATGGTCACAACGATGTCTGAAATGCTTTTGGATTGTGATTTAAGTAAATCACCTATTTCTGCTGCGTCTTTTACTTTGTCTGCAATTTCATTGGAGGTTTGAACGGATGTATTTAGAATTTCGACCGCATTCGCTGACACTTGGTTGGTTTGTTCGGACGTCGCGGCGGCAAGTTCTACAGCATTTAACGCATTGTTAACGCGTTCTGTGATGTCGGATGCAAACTTGATGACCTTATAGACACGGCCTTTCTCGTCAAAGATGGGATTATAGGTCGCCTCTAGCCAAATGACCTTTCCATAACCATCAAAACGCTGAAAACGGCCTGAAAAATACTTTCCGTGAGTTAAATCGGACCAGAAATTAGGATGTTCTTTGTAAAATTTTTCATTGCAAAACATTTTATGATGTTTACCAACAATGTCTTGTAGATCGTATTTCATTGCTCTTAAAAAATTACTGTTGGCGTGCAGTATTTTACCTGAAGGGTCAAATTCTATGGCGGCTAGAGAAAGGTCTAGAGCATTGAGTATCGCATTTTTACTTTCTAATGATTCTTCAACCTCCGTTATATCACTGGCTATTTTTAGTATTTTAATAACGTTTCCATTGTCATCTGATACAGGAAAATAGTTTGCCGCTAAATAGACTGATTGTTTATTTTTCTTGAATCGCAAGAAAGTGCCGCTGAAGCTTTTTCCTGACTTAAGACCATCCCAAAAAAATTTATAATCGGACGATTTTGTATATTCAGTGTCGCAAAATATTCTGTGATGTTTACCGATCACTTCTTCTAAGTTGTATCCGACTACTTCTAAAAAATTATCGTTGGCATCTAAAATGATACCATCAGTAGAAAAACTAATATTTGCAGTGATTTTTTTAATAGCATCTAGTTCATTTTTACGCTGTGAATTTAAAATGGCTTCTTGTTTGTATTTTTGTTCTATATCTTTTTTTTGTGAAGTGAAAAGCATGGTATGCCTCCATACTAAACGAACATTCTTATTTTTCTAACTAAATTCTAGAATGTTAACGCAAGTAAATTTTTAAGTAAGGTTCAAATCATTTTTTTGAACCGCATGATCAGTCACGATTTATAAATATGATTCTTTCGTTGTATGCTTTTAGTACTAATCCAAAGAATAAAGACGAAATATTAATGGAGTATTAAGACTACCGCTTAAAAATGTTAGTTAACGTTATGAACTGTAATGGACGAATAAAAACTGAAAGTGTCATTTACATTATGTTTCTGAATTTATATTTTTTGTATTTTAAGAATGGCTTTTGTCTAATCTTTCATTTTGTCTACCATTTCGACGAATCTCGCGACGCCAGATGAGATTTCAGTAAGACCTCGAGCCACTTCGTTAATACTTTCTTTGCCATGAAGTGCTGTGCCTGTCACTGAGTTCAGCATTTCATCCATTTCATTGATCAGGTTGTGATTCTTTTCTACAACTGAGGCAATTTCTGCTGTCGCTGTGGCGGTATTGCTGGCAAGTTTGCGAACTTCATCGGCTACCACTGAGAAACCACGACCTGCATCGCCTGCGCGTGCGGCTTCTATTGCGGCATTAAGTGCGAGCAAGTTAGTTTGATCGGCAATAGAGCGAATGGTGACAACGATGTCTGAAATACTTTTAGATTGGATTTTCAGTAAACCACCTATATCGGCAGCGCTTTTTACCTTTTCAGCAATATCATTGGACGTTTGTACTGATGCATTCAGAATGCCGACGGCATTAGATGATACTTGGCTGGTTTGTTCCGAGGTGGCTGCGGCCAGTTCAATCGCGTTCATCGCATTATTAACACGTTCTGAAATGTCAGAGGCGAATTTAATGACTTTATAGACTCGGCCCTTTTCATCAAAGATGGGGTTATAAGTGGCTTCTAGCCAAATAACTTTGCCATTACCATCAAAACGCTGAAAACGTCCTGAAGAATGTTGCCCATGCGCTAAATTAGACCAAAAGCTTGGGTTATCTCGGTAGAATTTTTCATCGCAAAACATTTTATGATGTTTGCCAACAATGTCTTGTAGATCGTATTTCATTGCTCTTAAAAAATTACTGTTGGCGTGAAGTATGTTGCCTTCAGGATCAAATTCAATAACAGCGAGCGAGCGGTCTAACGCCGTTAATACGGCATTTTTGTTTGCCAGTGATTCCTGCATCTCGGTGATGTCGTTGGCGATTTTAAGAATCTTTGTGACCTTGCCACTTTCATCGGAGACAGGAAAGTAGCTGGCTTCTAGGTGAATAGGTTGCTTGTTTTGCTTAAAGCGTAGAAAGGTACCGTGGAAAGATTTGCCTGCTTTGAGGTCATCCCAAAATGCTTTGTATTCAGCTGACTTTGTGTATTCTGCATCACAAAATATACGATGATGTTTACCGACGATTTGCTCTAGTGTGTAGCCCACCGCTTCTAAGAAAATCGGATTGGCATCTAAGACAATGCCGTCTACATCAAAGCTGATACAGGCGGTATTTTGCTTAATGGCGCTTAACTCATCGTGACACTGTTTTAGTTTTTGGTTTTCTGGGTTCGAAGTCGATGGCTTGTCTTTTCTTTTGCTAAAAATCATCTAGGCTTATCCTTAAACTATCGCAGAAGGGGAGCTGCCTCATTGGCAATAAATAAACATTAGATGAATTATGGTTGATGAAATTAAAAAACGCCTCATTAAATAACTGTTTTTTTTAACCTACTTTATTCCGTTGCGGCCTAACAAACCCCTTCCTCGCTTTATCAATTTCCTCCCGCAGAAAACAGTCTTCCGCATGGTCGTTGATGAGTCCCATGGATTGCATAAAAGCATACATTGTCGTTGGGCCGACGAATTGCCAGCCACGTTTTTTGAGCTCTTTGGAAAGGGCGATAGATTCAGCGCAAGTGGTTTGGGTTTCTGGTGGAGGCAGGGTGTTTTCGTTGGGTTCGTAGCGCCAAATGAAGGCGGCTAATGAACCTTCTTTTTCGACCATTTCTAGGGCGCGTTTGGCGTTGTTAATCACCGCGAGGATTTTGCGTTTATTCCGCACTATGCCTTGGTTGTTAAGTAGTTCTGCTATTTCTTTCTCACCAAATAATGCCACTTTATGAAAATCAAATTGCTGGAAGGCGAGGCGAAAATTTTCTCTCTTAGTCAAAATAGTTCGCCAGCTCAAGCCTGATTGAAAGGTCTCTAAACAGAGTTTTTCAAACAAACGCTGGTCGTCATCAACCGGAAAGCCCCATTCGTTATCATGGTATTCAGGAAAGTCAGGTGCGGAACTGGCCCACGCGCAGCGCTTTTTATCATCGGGAAGCATGCTTTGTGTCCGGTGGAAGCTGAGTTTGTATCTCTAATTTACGTATCAATGCGTCGTAAAAATCTTTGGCGAGGCCTGATAACGGACTCAAGTTAGAGGTCAGTACTTCAAGGGGCTCAACAATGCTGGGATGGAAAGGTTTTAGCACGACGTTGGGCAATTGAAAGACTTTATCAAAGTAGCGGAAGTTCAGTATGTCGACCAAGGTGGCGCCCATTCCCAAGTTAACAAAGGAAAGGCCATGAATGGTCGTATGGACTTCTAGGGTTCGATTCAATGGCAATCCCATTTCAGCATAAATGCGTTTTAATGCTTTTGTAGTAGCGTTTTCTGAATCCAGAGTAATCCAGCTAAGATCCAATAAATCATTAGGGTGAATAACGTCTAGCTGGGCAGCTGGGTGATCTTTTGGTACTGCACAATAACAAGGTAAGTCGAAGGCGACTGAGTCGTGCTTTGAGGAACTTTGGGCTTTATCAACCAAGCCGATTTGATATTGTCCTGATGCGATACCTTGTCGAATGGCCGAGCAGCCGGAGAGGTGTAAACTCACATCTACGCCAGGGTTTGCTTTCATATACTCGGCAATGAGTTCAGGTAAAAATTGATAGGACGGACCGAAAATGGTGGCGATGCGTAATCTGCCTGTTTTGCTGTTTTTTGCTCGTTTTATGCTGTCTTCTAGATGGTTTACGCCTTGCAAGATGCCATAGACCTCTTCGTGCAAGTAGAGCGCTTCATCTGTCGGAATGAGCTTGCCGTTGTTACGCACAAACAATTTATAGCCAATTTCATCTTCAAAATTCGCTAGCATTTTACTGGCCGCTGGTTGGCTGACATAGCTCCGCTCTGCGGCTCTAGTGATGCTGCCAGTAACAAAGACCTCGTGAAATATACGCAATTTATTGATGTTCATCGGCATAACCTAAAGTTATTAGACTATTAAAAATATTCAGTGTGATTATAGAAAATCTTCACATAAGATCCTAACTGTTAGTTGTTTGATCTGCATCAAAAGATTTAATAAAACGATGGGATCGCGGACTCGATTCATAATAAAAATGAGTTCGAATAAAAAGAAATTACAAAATCAACAGCATATAAAAGGAACGAACAATGAAGAAATTTTCTCTAGCGTTAGCAGCAACCACCACGCTTCTAGCGGCAAACAGTTATGCAGCCGATGTCACTTCTACCCTAGATGCGGTAAAAGAACGTGGTTATGTAAACTGTGTAATTGGTAACTCATTTCCAGGTTTTTACAGCTTAAACAAGGCCGGCGAATGGCAAGGCATGGACATTGATATGTGTCGTGGCGTGGCTTCTGCGGTGTTTGGTGATGCCACTAAAGTGAAATTCTTGCCAGTACAGTGGGCGCAAAGCTTCACTTCTATTAAGAGTGGTAAAGGTGACATTTTATCAAAAGGCATGACGTGGACGCTTTCCCGTGATTCAGCACAGGGCTTAGATTTCCTTGATACGTATTTTTATGACGGCCAAGGTTTCATGGTGCGTAAAGATTTGGGCGTGAAATCTGTAAAAGAGCTAAATGGTGCAACGGTTTGTGTATTGACCGGAACTTCTAGCGAATTGAACATCGCGGATTACAGCCGTGCGAATAATTTAGATATTAAAACCGTCGTATTTGACGACTCTTCCGTCCGTAACACTGCCTTTTTTAACAACAATTGTGACGCATTAACCAATGATAAATCGGGTTTAGCAGCGCAACGTTCTGCAGCACCGAATCCAAATGATTACGTTATTTTGCCTGAAACTATTTCCAAAGAAGCCTTATCGTTTGCAGTGAAACAAAACGACAGCGAATGGGCGAACGTTGTGAAATGGAGCTTTGCTGCCATGGTTGCAGCAGAAGAATTTGGTGTGAACTCACAAAACGTTGAGAAAATGCGCGCAGAAAGTCAAAGCCCAGTGATTCGCCGCTTACTTGGTGTTGAAGGCGATCTGAATACAGGTCTAGGACTTCCTCAGGATTGGGCATATCAAGTTATTAAAAATGTTGGTAACTACGGTGAAGTGTACGAACGTAACGTAGGAACTGATAGTGTTTTGGGTTTAGATCGTGAAGGTACATTGAATGAATTGTGGACTAAGGGCGGGTTGATGTACGCAAAATCATTCCGTTAATACACGATTATTGTGATCGAAACATCGTGTAAAGGTCTCTATATATGAATAGATAGGTCTCTTGGCCTATCTATTGCAATTTTAGTTTTCCTCCTTCGTTCGGTATATAGATATGATTCAGTCCTCTACGAGTAAACCACAGAAAAGTCCTACTAAGGGTACTGGTTTGCCTTCGTCTACGACACAAAAATGGATGTCTCTGCTTAATAATGATTCAAGTAGAGCGGTGATCCTACAAGCGATTGTCTTAGTGCTAGTGTTGTTCGGCTTGTGGTTTTTATTCGCCAATGCCAGTGAGAATTTAAACCGTTTAGGCATGACGTTTGGCTTTGATTTTCTGCAAGTGACGGCAGGATTTAATATTAGCTGGAGTTTGATCCCTTACGACCCAGGTATGACTTACTGGCGTGTATTTTTAGTCGGTATTGTGAACACGCTGATTTTGTCTTTCTGCGTGATTGTTGTCGGCACCCTCATTGGTACAGTGGTGGGAATTTTAAGACTATCCGACAACCCTTTGGTTTCTCAACTTGCGCGCTGGTATGTAGAAGTTGTGCGTAATGTGCCTTTATTAATCCAAATTATCTTTTGGTTTACCGTGGTGTTTTCGACCTTGCCTGCGCCTCGCCAAAGTTATCATCTTGGCGAATGGCTTTTCCTGAATAATCGCGGCCTTTATGTGATGACAATGGAAAGCACCTTGTCATGGGGATGGGTTGTTACGCTTGTGGTTGCCTTAATCGCGGCTCTTTACGCTTTGTTCCGTTGGTCTAAACCTTATTACACCTTGTCAGGTTCTCGTTCCACAGGATTCTATATCGGCTTAGCTGTGTGGGCGTTGGTTGCTTGTTGGGCCATTTGGACCTTTTCAAATTCGACGAGTTTGTCTGTTCCATCGCTGCAAGGTTTTAACTTCAGCGGCGGTGCGTTTCTTCCTGCGTCATTCGGTGCTGCGTTTGTTGCCATGACGGTGTATCGATCTGCGGCTATCGCTGAAACGGTTCGTGCAGGCATGCAATCTATCGACCGAGGACAACATGAGGCGGCGTTTACGATTGGTTTCTCGCGCGTTCAGTCGTTGCGCTTGATTCTGATTCCTCAAGCGATTCGGTCCATTATTCCGCCAATGACCAACTCTTGGTTGGCAGCGACAAAAGACTCGTCACTGGCGGTAGCGATTGGTTTCCCGGAATTGGTGTCTGTGTTCATGCAAACTTCCATGAACCAAACCGGACGCGCTATCGAGATCATCTTTATGGTCATGGGGTTCTATATCTTCATCAGTTTGCTGATCTCTTACTTGTTCAACAAGTACAACGACAGTGTGCAGTATAAGGTGCGATAAATGGACGATTTGAATGTGAAAAACCAACCTGTTTTAAAGCAATTTGTCCCGACGCCACCTCGTCCGCCACGTAAAAGTGAAAGAGGTATTTTCGGCACAATTCGTCATCGTTGTTTTAACAGTATTGGCAACAGCTTGCTGACCTTGTGTGTGGCGACTGTACTGTTTTATTTAGCGAAACATGTGTTGGATTGGGCGGTATTTAATGCGGTTTTTATCGCGGATAATCGTCGTCAATGTATGGATATCAGCCCAGACGGCGCCTGTTGGGCCGGTGTTATTAGCTGGTTTAATGGCTTAATTTACGGGCGCTTTCCGATGGACGAGCAATGGCGCGTTAATATCGGCGTCTTGCTCGGATTGGTTTGGTTATTGCCGCTGATGTCGAAGCGTATTCCATTACGCAATTTTATATTGTTGTCTTGGATTGGCTTGTATCCTTTTGTGGGCGGTTATCTTTTCTTAGGCGGCCGTTTTGGCGAGGAATTAGGCTTGGTACATGGCGCGATGACTTGTCTTGCCTTGGCTTTCCTAGCCATTATCTACGCAAACTGGATCTTGTCGGCGCTGGGGAAGAAAGGCTTAAACGAACTTTTTGTGCCGCTGGTATCACGCTTGGTTGAGCGCCGTATTCATCTGTTGAGCTTTGTTGCTGTTTGGTTGCTTGTTGCATTGGTGATCGCTCTTGGCCTTAGCCAAGTATCACTTGAGCCTGTGCCAATTGAGCGTTGGGGCGGTTTGTTCCTAACCTTCATTATTGCTGGTTTTGCCATTACCATGGCGATTCCTGTTGGTGTGATTTTAGCGCTAGGTCGACGTTCTAAATTGCCAGTGATTCATTGGTTGTCGATGACAGTGATCGAGCTAGTTCGTTCTGTACCCTTGATAACAGTCTTATTTATGGCGGTGACCTTGCTGCCTATCTTTTTGCCAGCGGATATGGAGTTTAATAAGCTCACACAAGTGTTGGTCGCGGTGTGTTTATTTGCTGGTGCTTATATGGCAGAAAACATTCGCGGTGGCTTGCAGGCGATTCCAAAAGGGCAGTACGAAGCGGCCGCTACGCTTGGTTTAGGGTATTTGCACACCATGGTGCTGGTCATTCTGCCACAGGCGCTAAGAATGATGATTCCAAACATCATGACCTCATTTATCAGTTTGCTGAAAGACACCACATTGGTTTCTATCATCGGCTTGTTCGACATCATGTTGATGGCGCGCAACATTGCCAACGACAAAGACTGGGTGGGAATGCACACTGAGCCTTTGGTGATGATTTCTGTGCTCTTCTTTATCTTGTGTTACAGCATGTCCCAATACAGTTTGAATCTTGAAAAACGTTTAAAGGTGGATCGCTAATGACGACGTCATCAGGAAATTTAGCTCAAAAAGCCGTGACTGAAACGGCGATTAAAATCGACAACCTGAACAAGTGGTACGGAGATCATCACGTTCTTAAAGACGTTTCTCTAGACATTAGTGAAGGCGAAATCATGGTGGTTTGTGGGCCGTCGGGCTCAGGTAAATCGACCTTGATTCGTTCGTTGAACCATCTTGAAGAATACCAAGAAGGTGTGGTTTCCGTGTTTGGCCAGCCGCTTTCTCGTGATCGTCAAAGCCATAAAATTATTCATCAAACTATGGGTATGGTGTTTCAGAATTTTAACTTATTCCCTCATCTTACTGTCTTGCAGAACTGTACCTTGGGTTTAACTTGGCTGCGTAAAATGTCAGAACGTGACGCTGACAAAATGGCCATGCGTTTGTTGGATCGCGTCGGGATTGCCCATCTTTCAACACGTTATCCGGGACAATTATCAGGCGGTCAACAGCAGCGCGTGGCGATTTCCCGATCCCTCGCCATGGAACCCAAAATCATGCTGTTCGATGAGCCTACCTCCGCACTCGATCCAGAGATGGTCAAGGAAGTATTGGACGTGATGATCGACCTCGCCAAAACCGGCATGACCATGGTGTGTGTTACTCATGAAATGCAGTTTGCTCGACAGGTTGCTGATCGCGTGGTGTTCATGGCCGATGGAGAAATCATCGAAGTTGGGCCACCGGAGCAGGTGTTGGTGAATCCCCAGTGGGATAGGACTAGAGAGTTTTTACAACACGTACTTTGATGACTGATTAACTCGCGACATCGTAAGTTATTAATCACAGAAGAATACGAATTTACCCTTATTTATGGAATGAAATCGATATGTTGGCAAAAAATATATCGACGTATACCAACATGCCTTTTTGGCTGGCAGATACGTCTTTGGCGAGCAAAATACACACAAATGCACGCTTTGAAATCCCACAAAAAGCCGACGCTGTGATTGTTGGTGGCGGCTTTACTGGAATCTCTGCGGCTATCACCTTGGCACGAGCAGGACTCAAAGTGGTTCTACTGGAAGCTGGGCATTTAGGCGAAGGCGCGAGCTGTCGAAATGGTGGTTTGCTTGGGCCAAGCTTCAGCAAATTAGGCGTCGATGGACTCGAACGCCAGTATGGTCGTGACAATGTTCATGAGACGATTCGTGAGAGCTTAGTAGCCTTTAATTGGCTAGTGGATTTTATCAAGGAAGAGCAAATTGATTGTGATTTGTCCTTATGTGGCCGCTTCCGTGGCGCGAGCCATCCGAGTCATTACGCCGGCTTGATTGAGCAAGCGGAAGAGCTCGCGAAGGTCGTGGACTTCCCAGCGATTGCGGTGAGCCGTCAGGATCAATTCGAAGAAGTGGGTTCTAACGCGTATCATGGTGGCGTGGTTTACCCGACTGATGGAACATTACAGCCCGCCAAGTTACACCGCGGACTTTGCCAAATTGCTCAGCAAGCAGGTGTGTTAATGCTAGAACACACCAAGGTGCGTGATGTTAGTAAACAGGGCGCTAGTTACAAGGTTCAGTACGATGGTGGTGTTATCGATGCCGATCAAGTGATTATCGCCACAAATGGCTACACAGGTGGCGAGTTTGATAAATTCAAACGTCGCATCATTCCTATTCGTTCTGCGATGATTGCCACTGAAGAATTACCTGAATCTGTGATTCGTTCCGTGAGCCCGAAATTACGCGCTCATGGTGGCACCGAGCGTTTGGTTGCCTATTATCGACCTTCGCCTGATGGCAAACGCATCTTGTTTGGCGGACGAGCATTTGGTCGTGGCGATCAGCCACAGCTGTATTCGAAATACCTACAGGACTTTATGATTCGTACTTTTCCTCAGCTGGAAGAGGCAAAAATAGATTACGCTTGGTCGGGCTATGTTGCCTACACCTTTGACCATGTGCCACACATCGGCAAAATGGATGACATGCACTACGCCATGGGCTACTGCGGTTCTGGTGTCGGTCGTGCGAATTATTTTGGTCGCAAAATAGCGCAGCAAGTGCTTAACCAAGTGGAAGGAAAAACGTCTTTTGACCAGTTCCCATTTAATACTCGTCCACTTTACACTGGCAAGCCTTGGTTCTTGCCAGCGATCATGAGATGGCACGACTTCGCCGACCGTCGGGGTTGGTAAAAGTATCAATTAGAAACGCCTGATTTCAATCTCTCAAAACCTCAGTTAACGACTGGGGTTTTATGATTTAAATCCTTGCCTTAGAAGAAGGTGTCGACTTTTGCCACAAGAAGAGTGTGTTCATTTATTATTGTATTTCTAGCAAGCGGTATCAAATTGTTTGTCCAATCGAATACAGACGTTTTTATAAATGAAATACTGCAGAAGGCTTAGTCTGTAGGTTGTTTTTTTTCAGTCTTCATAAACAGAAGCCGTCTCAAATAGTTATTTGAGACGGCTTCTAGGAGCTTTAAATAGGCGGTGTTAGCTTATTGCAGGCTACTTTCTGCTTGCTGAGGCGTTTCAACGGCACTGATACCTTGCTTAAGCAAGGCTAGACGCTCAATTTGAGAAAGAGAAGTAAGGTGGGAATAAAGCGGCGCTAAATAACCTTTTGCTTTAATTTCAAGGAATTTCTTATCAGAAAGGTTATTTAGACGCTCTTCATTGATCACGTAGCAACCGGTAACGTTTTTGATCTGATCGGCGGCTTTAACACGCATGTTTAGTGGCGTGAACAAGTTGTTCTCAGCTAAAAAGTGGCAAAAGGCTATAGTAAACACTTCCATTTGTTGTAGTTCGCCTAAATAGCGTTTTACATTTTCAATAACTTCCGTTGGCTCCCCTTGATCATTGAACAGTAGTTGACCGTCTTCTGTGCCCACATACTTACTGTCTTCATCAATGCATACAGTAAAGCTGTCTTGATCGGGATTTTTAGCCAAAGCGAATGGGTAGCGACGAATGATCGCAGGAACGTAAGACGCTTGCCATTTGCCATCTTCACCAATGAACAGGTTTTCGCCAGCATCTAGGCTAAGTAAAGCAACAGGTTTAAATTCATCCTGAGACTTGTCTTCTAAAAAAACAATCGGATATACCGATGCCGCTTTAACAAACTCATGCACCATTACCGACGCGATATGAAATTTGCTGGCAAAATCGAAATTTTCAATGGCCTTCACTTTTAAGTTAGCGTGCTGTTCTTTATTTATTGGTGTCAATTTAGTGAACATCGCATTAAGTCCTTTAGTATTCTTTTTAAAATTAGCAAGAGGAATTAGCATTAGTGTATTTTTATTAGGTTAATCTAACTTTATTTGAAAAGCGATAGAATAGACAATTGGTCTAAAGGCATATGCAATCATGTTCGGTAGTTTTGCCATTTTTTCACAACGAAACAATATGATGGAGTCCTATTTAGTGGTATTCAACCAGGTTATTTCCTTGCGATTCGTCTTATCTGATTGATTCAACATAAAACTCAGCTTTCACAGTAAAATATTACTTATTTGGCGTGTGTCTCGTTAAGCGTTTTTAGGATGTAATTTTTTAAATCTGTTGTGGAAATGTTTGCCGTACGAGGAGCATATAAAACAGCAATGTGGTCTTTTTCTAAGCGCAGACTCAGCGCATTCCAACGTTCGCTGCCTTGCCACTCTTCGCCACAAACAACTGTGTTAACGTTGAGCGATTTTATCCATTGAGCGGCGGCTTCGGTTTGAGACATGGGCGCGCTAACCAGATGGACTTCATCAACAACTGATAGTGCGCTGAGTATTGCCATGCGGTCTTGTTCAGACATGACCGGAGCATAGCCCTTACTTTGCTTGCCAAACGCATCAGGAGCGACACCAACCACCAGTGTATCGCCCTGTTGTTTGGCATGATTAAGATAATTGAGATGTCCCTGATGGAACAAATCGAAGTAACCTAATGCAAGTACTCGTGATGGCTGGGTTAGCTTGGTTGCCTGAGTCAGGCGCTCTGCGATGTCTGTCAGCATCGGATCGTCTGTTTGATGTCGTCGCAAGGTAGCCAGTATGCCAAGGGCTTTCTGTGTGTTGCCTTTACTCCATTCACCGTAAAGTCTTGAGTAGCCATAGCATAACGCGAGCCAAGAAAAGTGCCGTAAGTTAGCCGCTGATACGATAGTGTCAAAGTAGGGGTCTGGGACTCGCCAGTTTTCACCATACAATATTGCTAGAAATGCATCGGGTGCGCTTAGGTGCCATATTTCGCCTGCGGGAGAGTGTTTGCTGCTGAGTTTTATGGGAGGAAAGTAAGTAATGCGATTCCAATCAAAAGGAACTTGATCCATCCAAAGCCCTGAAATGGTTTCACCTGAGAGCGTTTCTGTTCCATAGCCACAAATATCCATGATGATGCCAGAGGAACGATGTTTGAAACAGCGGGGATTGATTAAACCATAAGAATGAGACACTTCCTGCCAGCCCAATGTCGTTAATACCTCGATGGCGTTGGACATTTGTAACCAGTCGATACCAATATCAATATCTTTATCGTTTTCTAACAATTGTCCTGTGCGTTCAAGGCCGAGTAAGGTACCCGCGGTGGCAAAGGCGTGAATCCCCTGCTGCTTTAGTTCTGCGAGTGTTGACCATAGTAATTCCTCGGCTTTGATACGATCAAACCCTACGAATGTTTTGACTTGTTTAGGAAGCACGGAAGTAGCAGCCGATGGTTGAAAACAACGCGCCCCAAGAGCCTGATAAAACGCCTGTGATGCTTGGGGTAGTAAGCGGTTTTGTTGATAACACAGGCCTAATGTGTGATAGGCCTCGTGCATGAAGGGCTTTTTACGTAATAACGTTTCAAGTCTCTGGATCCATGCACTTCCGGTACCGTCCAACACAGCCAGCTGGGCTAGGTAAATCTGTGGAATCACAAACTCGGGAGCGTGCTCATAAACACGTTGAAAAAGTGTTTTGGCGTCTTGATATTGCTCAGCTCGAAAATGCTGCAGGGCAAGTTTTATCGTGTCGTCAATCTTCATGTTTTTCCTATGAGAGGTGATGTCTTATCTGTTTTTAGAGCCAGTGTCTTGTTTTCAAAAAGGCATTGCTTGGAAGGGATCATGTAAAGATCTTAAGGCAATATTTTTAATAAGCAAACTACACGTTCTATTTCGTTAAAACCAAGTTGTTTGTGAAGGTTGACGCTTTTTTTGTTGGAGATCGGGGCGTCGCTGCCAAGTTCCTGAAAGCCTTGTTGTTTGGCCCATTCCTCGGCGGCGTGAATCAAGGCTTTGCCAATGCCTTGTCCTTGGCAATCTGGTGAAACAAACCACGCTTCGATGTAGGGCGTGGTTTGCTGGCTACTGCCGGGGACATTGTCGCGAAGATTCAGTTCGATAAAACCTATCATGTGTTGGTTGTCATCGAGTGCAACCAACACCTCTTGTACATTTGGATAGCTTCCAAGAAAGAAGGCATTAACTTCCGCTTGGCTGATGTCTTTGATTTCTGGCAGAAACTCGATTCTTAGCGCTGACCAAGCTGCGGCGTCTGTTGCTTGTATGGTGCGGATCTCGATTGTCATGTGATTAACCTTTTTAGTGGCAGCCTTGATTAGTCGTCTTTGGCGGCTTGTAACCGATTCAAATCAGCACTGGCGATGGCGTCTAAGTGTTGGGTGATTTTCTCGGCGCTCCAATCCCACCAAGCAATGTCTTGTAATGCTTGAATGGTTTGCTCGTCAAAACGGTATTTGATGATCTTGGCTGGATTGCCACCGACCACGCTGTAAGCTGGCACGTCTGATGTTACGACGGATTTGCTGGCGATGATGGCGCCGTTACCTATTTTCACGCCTGGCATGATGGTGGCGTCGTAGCCAATCCATACATCGCTACCTATATTCGTATCGCCTTTGTAGGGTAAATCTCCTGCCTTTGGCGCCGCTTTTTCCCAACCATTACCAAAGATGTAAAACGGATAAGTTGAGAACCCCGCATTAGCATGGTTCGCCCCATTCATAATGAATGTGACGTCTTTTGCGATGGCGCAAAATTTGCCGATAATGAGCTTATCGCCAATAAAATCAAAGTGATAAAGCACATTGTCTTCAAAACGTTCTGGCCCTTCAGGGTCGTCGTAATAGGTGTAGTCGCCAACGATGATATTGTCGCGGGTAATAAAGTTTTTAAGATAACCTACTTGTGGGAAGCCCTTCATCGGCTCTTTGTTATCTGGATTGGGTCCTTTCATATTGTCTCCTTGTTAAGTATTTCGATGGCAGATTGTCACATAACTGTCATTTATATGCTTTTTACTGTGTGTATAGTCAAAGGGAAAGTAATAAGGGAAAAACGTTATGGCTTCAACCCCAGTAGTGTCTTCGTTACAAGAGCATGTGTCTTTTCTCTTGCATGAGGTCGAAACACACTGCCATCTTGTGGAGCTTTTTTTTACTTCCAGTTCAACAGCGTTGCTGTCGAGTATTCGCGGTCGTCGTGGCTATGTGCAAGCGCTACGCGAAAAAGCCGATATTGAAACCGTGCGTTTATTAGAGCGCAGCAAAACCAATACCACCTTTCATGCTCAAGTAAGTGGCATGCATGCTCTGGTTATTGCTCTCGAGATGCTGACCAAGCATTGCTTCGATTGTATTCGAGAAGGTACGTTGTATGAGCCTTATAAACATCCAACAGGGCAAGAATGCCGCAAGCTGGTGAAACGTATAAGGCGTGCCTTACGTCTTGTGAAAGTTGGCGTGAGCGACAATCGTCGTCGTACTGGTATTAAATTAGGTCGACGCACTCACAAGTTGCTCGCCAGTTATAACGAGCTGCAAGCGCTCACTTTGCAAGCAAAGTTCGATTTGAGCAATGACCAGCTGCGTGCGGCGATTTTGAGCAATGTCAGTTTGAAACGCTTGATAGAGCAATTAGGTGTTGTGGCGGAAGCCTTGATTAAAGCGGATCTTGGCCAAGTCGCCACGTTGCAAAATTATCCTCATTTATTAGACAGTGCGACGAACCTGAATTACGACCTACGAGACTTAAGAGTACGACGTTTGGCGTTAACTCGCTCAGGCAGTGCGATTGCTGCGATTACTCACAAAGATGAGTCTGGCAATGATGTGCTTGCAGTTTATAAAGAAGGTGATCGTTCCAAAATTGAAGAAGAAGTGGCTGGCGTGAATCAATGGCGCGATATTGACCCTCGGCTCGCCCCAAGCGTTCTTTGTCAGACAGGCACATCTCAAATCAATGGGAAGAGCGATGATAGCAATGAACAATCGTCTTTATTGATCGAACATATTCCGGGAAAAACCTTGGAAGCTCTGTTGCTTGCTGGCGATCAAGTCGGCACAAAAGCCGCGTTGAAAGCCTTATTTAAAACCCTGAACCAAACGTGGAAAGTTAGCCTGACGCCTGAGTCTTGTACGGCGAATTTCATGGGACAACTGCAAAAGCGTATTGGGGACAGTCGCAAGGTTCACCCTGAGTTTTTTAAAGATGAAGAACGCATTTGTGGCTACACCAGTCTAAGCTTTGATGAGTTAGTTCGTCGCGTGGCGATACAAGAAGCTCAATGGCGAGCACCGTTTTCCGTGCTGACTCATGGGGATTTTAACGTCGATAATCTGATTTACGATGACGCAGAAAAGCGTGTCTATTTTATCGATCTGCATCGCGCGTCTTACTTTGATTATGTGCAGGACTTGTCGGTGTTAATGGTCTCGATTTACCGCTTGCAGGTGCTAAGTGGCGAGACGCGAACACAAATGATGGAAAGTGCCAAAGAGGTGTATCGCTTTGGTCGACGCTTTGCTTCTCGTCAACAAGATGCCACCTTTGAAGTGCGCTTAGCTGCAGGCCTTGCTCGTTCGTTTGCTACTTCCACACGCTTTATTTTTGATAAAAAACTGGCTTCTCGAATGCATTTACGCGCCCGATATTTGCTGGAGCATTTAGCCAAATTATCACCAGAACAAGCCCAAACATTTACTTTACCACTTAAGGAGCTTTACGTTGAATAAGTTGAAAATCGGGGTGGTTGGTATCCCTGGAAAATGGTCCACAGAAGTATTGGCGGATCGCCTTGAAGAGCGTACTGGCTTTCGTGCCGTGATCGATATGAGCAAAGTGGAATTACGCTTAGACACCAATCAGCTGATGTTCCAAGACTTAGATTTGATGACGCTGGATGGTTTGATCATCAAGAAGATCAGCGAAGTGTATTCGCCAGCGACGGAAGATCGCATTCATCTGCTGTCTTATGCCGAGCGCGCAGGCGTCAAACTGTTTAGCCCAACGGCAAGCGTCGGTAACTTGGTGAATCGTTTGAGCGGCACCTTGGCTCTGCAGAGGGGCAATATTCCCATGCCGAAAACACGCATCACCGAAAGCCCAGAGCAAGCGTTTGCCACGGTGCGTGAGTTTGGTTCAGCAATTCTAAAACCGCTGTATTCCACCAAAGCTCGCGGCATGGTCATGTTAACCAAAGACGACAGTGACGAATTTGTCCATAACGCTTTGGAAGAGTATCGTCAGAGTCAGTCCATTTATTATATTCAGCAAACCGTGAAATTGGATGGTCGAGATTTGGGTATGGTATTTGTTGGCGGTGAATACCTGTGTACTTACGCGCGTGTTGGCAATAAAGACTCTTGGAACACCACGATTAATAGTGGTGGAAAGTATGAAATGTTTGAGCCTGATGCCACGCTGATTGAATTAGGTCGTCGAGCACAATCTTGCTACGACCTGAGTTTTACCACGGTGGATATTGCCTTGACGGATCAAGGTCCTGTTGTATTTGAAGTATCGGCCTTTGGCGGTTTTAAAGGCGCGTTAGAAGGCTGTGATATAGATGCAGCCAGTGTTTACGCGGACTATATTTTAAAGGAATGTGTTTCACAAGAAGGTGTTTCACAAGAATGCACTCTAAAGGAGACTACATCATGATTAAAACCTTATTAAATTTGCCTCATGTGGATGAAGCATTAAGTCATTGTAGCGAAACAATTCGCCTTCACTTTGCCGATTTGTCGGTTATCGTGCATTCGAATGAAGCTATGTTGTTGGCTGGCATTGCAGATTATTACCGCAGTTATTTGAAGGCAGAGGCGCACACGACAACATCCTTGAATGTGTATGTGATGGAGCAAAGTGCTGTAGGTGATGAATTGGAGTGGTTAGAAGTCCCACGCGAAGCAGGCAAGCAAGGACGAAAAGAAGGTTTCCTTGATGTTGCTGGTGGACGTTGGATTAAGAAATTCAAAACTGGCATGACGTTTTTACAACGGCCTGATCATACTGTTGCTGTTGGTCCTTGTGCGTCTAACTTGGCACAAATCGTCAACTTTATTAACAACCAGTTTTTGAATCATTATTTACGCCAAGGCTTTACCTTGGGTCATGCCTCAGCGTTTTGTGTAAACGGCGAAGTAACGGCTATTGCCGCTGGGTCTGGCGGTGGCAAATCTACCCTGATGCTACGTTGTCTTGAAAATCCCGAACGTGACTTTCTCACTAACGACCGACTGTTACTAAAAAATACAGGGCCAAAAAAAACAGAATTGAAGAAAACCGAGCAAGGTACGCAAACTATCGGCTTGGCAAAACTGCCGCGAGTAAACCCCGGTACTTTGCTGCATGCTGAGCGATTACGTCATATCTTGCCAGAAGATCGTCAACAAGCGTTACGTCAAATGCCGCAAAGTGAACTATGGTCATTAGAGGAGAAATACGATGTACAGATCGAAGATGAATACGGCCCAAACCGTGTTCGTTTAGCCGGAAATCTGTCGCGTCTTATTATGTTGGACTGGTCATTAGACAGCGCTGAACCGACGCAATTAGAGCCGGTTGATTTGTCTTCTCAGCCTGAAGCGATCGAAGGACTACGTAAACGTCCTGGGCCTTTTTATCAAGATAAATCTGGTGCTTTTGCAGATCTCAACGCCATTGATTCCGTAGAGCATTATTGCAGTGAGTTAGCGAATGTGAAGGTTTATCGACTCACTGGCAGGATTGATTTTGATCGAGCTTATGAGCTTTTAGACACTTTAAAATAAAGAAATCGAGGAGCTTTATGACAGCTTTCATCTTACTGTCATAAAGCTTTGTCACAGTAAAAGGCTTAGTCTATTTTCGGGCAGCCTGTTTTGTTTGAATTTTCTGACGAAAACCATCAACCAAAAGGTAATCATTTCTTATGCCGAATCCTATTTTGAGCCCTATTCCAGCCATAACGGATCGCCCCCATCACTCCGATATCATTGCGCGTTTACCGAGTGAATGGACGGCTTGGCCTCGAGATGAAAGCTCGGTAAACAGTCACGTTTTAGAGCCGAATGAAACTCCGTCTTTGTTCAAAAAGAGTAAGCTGCGCTGGCCAAAGCGTTCTGTGGTGTTTATTTCTGACCCTCATGCCGATGCGGTGGCTTTTGAAGATTCCTTGATTGCTGCTGGCGTAGCTGAACGCAAGAAAAAATCGGGCTTAGGACATCTTTCCCTGACGAAAAAAGGCAAACAGTCGGAAATTATTGTCGGTGGTGATTGTTTGGATAAAGGGCCGAGCAATCTCAAATTACTGCGCAGTGTTAAACAGCTTTATAAACTTAAAGCACGCGTAACCTTGTTGGCTGGCAACCACGACTTGCGCTTGTTGATGGGATTGTTAGCATTGGCGCGCAAGAAGGACGTGGGCAACCAACACTTTTTCGTACGCATGGGTAAAAAAGTCGTGCCGCTGTTTAATGAAGTCTTCGATGAATATTTAGCGGATACCCATTGGGATAAGAAAATTCCCGATGAAGAAACGTGTCGAGATCTACTTTTCCCCGGCGACGATTGGTTTAAAGAGTTTCCGTTTCATGCTGCAGGCTTTTTGACTGTGGAAGGTATCGATCGCGAAGTGCGCAAAATGGAATCTAAGAATCACAGTTTCGAGAAGCATTGCTTGTCAGCAGGATTGAGCTTGCGACAAGTGTATGCGACGTCGTTGAAATGCCAGCAGTTGTTTTTGCATAAAAAAGGCGAATTTAATTGGTTTTTCCGCAGAATGGAGTTGGTCGCCAAGCGTGGTTCCTTCTTGTTTTTGCATGCTGGTTTGGACGACAGTATGGGGCAAATGTTGCTGAAAAGCGGCACTAAGTACGCGAACAAAGCCTTCCACCGCAATTTAAAACGTCGCGATTTATTCAGCTTTTACTACAGTTCGATTGCCAATACCTTTCGGACAAAATACCGTGATGCCGATCTTCCGCTAACAGAGCGCGGTGTAAATGCGATTCACAAAGCCGGTATTCACGTAGTGGTGCAAGGTCATATCAACCGTCAGCAAGGCCAGCGAATTACCATCAAAAAAGGCTTGGTGCATGTGGAAGCTGATATCACCTTGGACTGCCATTCTCGTACCGCGGAAGGTTTAAAGGGCCACGGTATCGGTGCAACCTTGATCGGCAAGGACACTGGCATTGTCGGACTAAGTTGCGATTATCCAACCGTAAAAGTAATGACTGCTACTGAATTACAAGGAATCTACGGATAAACATTATGAAATCGAAAACAGAATTCAAATATGAAGCCTTATTGGATGCCGACGATATTCAAGACGTACTAAAAGCGCTGTCGAAAGGCTTGTCTAAAGGCAAACTGGAATTTAGTGAAGAAAAAGAAGGTTCCTTAACTCTCGATCCAAAGGGGCTAATGCGTCTAAAAGTCAGTGCCTCAGAAGACGAAGACAGTCAGCAGTTTGAAGTCAAAGTGCGTTGGGAAAAACGCCCCAAGCGTCTTAATAAAACTGTTCCTAATATTTTGTCTTGATGTTTTTGCTGCTGATGAAAATGATAAAAAAAGCCGCCTTCCTTAATTTAAACAGTCAGGCGGCGAAGTTGGGAGATAGTCGTTTAGATCAGTTAACACCTGTCATATTGTGAAGAGAGCCTTTAATCCCTTTTGCCGATACTAAGATAGGATTGCCTTTAAGCAGACCTTCACCTGATAAAAAGTTATTGGTTGCGCCACCAGCTTCATCCACCATGATCAGGCCTGCTAAACAATCCCATGAGTTGATGTGAGGTTCGTAGTAGCCAATCAAACGACCAGCCGCCACGTAAGCCAACATGAGCGCACCAGAACCGTTGCGAATAAACATGCCACCTTGGTTTAACAGCTTATCGATGAAGTTCACACATAGCGATGCTGGAACTCGGTGAGACGTACCTAAGCCCATCACGCCTTCTTGTACTGAATTCACTGTTAATGTTGCGACTCTTTTGTCGTTTACAAAACAGCCCTTTCCAGCCACGGCGCTAAATAGTTCGTTACTGTTTGGGTCAAAGATCAGGCCACAGGCAATTTTATCGTTCACCATGAGCGCAACGGAAATACACCAAGAATGCATGCCATTGAGAAAACACGCGGTGCCATCGATCGGATCAATGACCCACAAATACTGGTTGTCGCCTTTGGTAATACCTTGCTCTTCACCAAGAAAGCCATCTTGCGGGAAGTGCTCTTGTAAGCCTTCAATAATGGTGACTTCCACGTTGCGGTCAGCAATGCTGACCACGTCTTGTGGTTCCATTTTGGTTTCGACGATTAACTTTTCTCGATTTCGAAAATATTCCAGAGCTTGAGCTCCAGCGATTTTGATTACCTTTTCTGCTTGATTAAATCGGTCGAGAGCCGCTTGATCTATTAGGTTATGAGCTAAAAACATGAGGTGTACTCTCCACTCTAAGCCGTCTTAACTAATGCAAGACCGCGATTTGAAAACGCAATAGACACATCGGAACCGACGGGAATTGCTTGCTCAACACGATAGTCGACGACGAATAAGCTACCCACTTCGGAATCAACATCGTATTGCATTTGGTTGCCTAAGTAGGTAGCTCGTCTAACGGTGCCTGTAAGCCCAGTGGACTGCTGGTCTCGTAAGGATAAACGCACTGAACTTGGGTGCACCGCTAGCTGCACGCGGCCTTTGTCAAAGCCTCGTTGCGGTAAAGAACAGCGCAACGTGCCAACGGCAACGTCTGCGGTCTTTCCGTCTGTCGCGATGATGTCTGCTTCGATGAGATTGGCGTCACCAATAAAGTCTGCAATAAAGCTTGAGGCGGGCGCTTCGTAGAGTTCACGCGGACTGCCTTCTTGAGCAATTACCGAGCGATTCATCACGATAATACGATCTGATACAGCAAGTGCTTCTTCTTGATCGTGAGTAACATAAACAGCGGTTAAACCGATTTTTTGCTGAAGTTCGCGAATTTCTTCCCGAACATGGCGACGTAATTTTGCGTCTAGGTTTGATAGAGGCTCGTCAAGTAGCAGTACTTCAGGCTCTAGAACAAGTGCCCGAGCCACGGCAACACGTTGTTGCTGTCCGCCTGATAGCTCGCTGGGATAACGTTGCCCGTAGTCTGCTAAGCCAACCAGCTCCAATCCTTCTTCGCTCTTTTCCTTGGCTTCGATTTTATTAACGCCGCTGGCGTTTAAGCCGTAAGCAACGTTTTCGGCCACTGTCATGTGCGGAAACAAAGCATAAGATTGAAACACCATGCTGACGTCTCGGTCAGTGGCGGGTAGATGCGTAACGTCTTTATTGCCAATCATGATGCGGCCTGAGGTTGGGTGCTCTAACCCAGCCAACATGCGCAAAGTGGTGGTTTTCCCACAGCCGCTTGGCCCTAATAATGTGACAAGGTTGCCTGGCTCTATGGTGAAAGACACGTTATCAATGGCAGTGACATTGCCAAAGGTTTTAATGACGTTTTCGAAGCTCACTGAGCCTGGTTGATAATGAAGACTCATGCTTGTTTCTCCTTTAGAGAAGGACGGGAAAGAGAAGACGACTTGGTAGAATGAGAGATAGATGTCGTGCGTCTTAGACGGCGTTCTCCAACAAATAAATTAATAGCGATAATGGCTGTCAACATGACAAGAATCAGCACGCTACAGTACGCGATGGCAATACCAAATTCACCGTTTTCAACCAAGCCAATGATGTAAGACGTCGCCATATTGTGATCGGCACTGACGAGAAAGATCACCGCACTGACCGAGGTAATGGCGCGCACAAAGCTGTACACCAAAGCCGCGATGATGGCAGGACGTAGCAGAGGAAGTATCACGCGTCGGAAGGTCATTAAGCTGTTTGCACCTAAGGTAAGCGAGGCTTCGTCTAAGCTCTTGTCTAATTGACTCATGGCGGCAATACCACCACGTACACCAACGGGCATATTGCGGAAGACAAAACAGATAATCAGGATCACGCCTGTGCCAGTAAGCTCTAGCGGCGGCACGTTAAAGGCAAGGATATAGCTGATACCAATAACGGTGCCCGGAATTGCGAAGCTCAACATGGTGCCGAATTCAAAGGCATTTTTCCATTTGAACTGCTGGCGCACCAATAAGTAAGCGGTAAGCAAACCAACGATTGCCGTGAAAGGTGCTGCAATGGCGGAAATGCTTAGTGTCGTCCATAAGGAATCCCATGCTGCGCCTTCCCAGATCACACCAAACTCACCCCATCCGACAGAAAAAGCGTCTTGATAATGCTGCAAGGTAAAGCTGTTGTCGTAACCCCAGTTTTGAACAAAGCCACCAAACATAATCATTCCATAAATGACGATGGTTAATGCAGCCCAAGGCAAGGCCGTCATGTAGCAAGCTACTTTCATTCCGTGGTTTAAGCCCATGTAAGCACCGGAATCTGCTTTACCCGTTACCGTGGTATAGGATTTTTTACCGATCCAATGACGTTGAAGGAAGAACGCGCTTAAGGTGAAAATCAACAATAGAATGGCGAGGACAGCCGCATAACCTTGATCGTTTTGAGCACCGACAATGGCGAAAAATATCTCGGTGGAAAGCACGTCAAAGTCACCACCCAGTACCATTGGGTTACCAAAGTCGGCCAAACTTTCAATGAAGGCCAGTAAAAATGCATTGGCTAAACCGGGACGCATTAATGGCAGTGAAACATTGATAAAGGTGCGCCAGCGATCAGCGCGTAAGGTTTGCGACGCTTCTTCCATAGAAGGGCTAACGCCTTCCACCACGCCAATCAATACCAAAAAGGAAATCGGTGTAAAGGATAATACTTGAGCAAGTAATACGCCTGGCATGCCATACAGCCATCGACCTGGTTCAATATTAAAAGCATCGGCGAAGAATTGTGTCACTACGCCAGAACGTCCGAATAACAGAATCAGCGCTAAGCCAATTACAAAAGGAGGTGTGATAATAGGTAGAACAGTGAGCAGGCGTAAGGATCTTTTCCAGCGAAATCCTGTGCGGGTGACGACCAGCGCAAAAGACAAGCCTAGCAAGGTTGTTAATGTTGCTGTCAGAATTGCCAGCGTTAGGGAATTCCATGCAGTGCCGCAAGCGTAGCCGCCGCTGAGGCACGACAACGACCAAATATTATCGCTAAAGAACTTACCGAAAAACGCCGTTGGAGCAAACATGCCGTCGTTGTTCATGAAGGCGCTAATTAATACTTGGCTGACAGGGAAAAAGACAAATAAGCCAACCAACGCGACGATCAAACCAATGCTTCCGGTGACAAATACATCACCTTTCAAAAAGCCTGTAGCAGCAAGTCCAGTGGTTAAAAGTATCAGGAAGGACAAACCACATAGCATGGCACCATAGCCAAAACCATATTGTTGGTATTCTAGTTCGCCAAATAAGGACTCCAGTCCCGCAAATTGCCAACCACTGACGCCAATGGTGAAACCTTGGCCCATCATATAGATAAGGCCAAAAGCACCAGAATAGATTAGATAACGACTGTATCTAGGGTCGCTTTTCGTTAATGAAATTAGGCGCAAAGGCGCAATTAAAGGCAAGGCTAATGGCAGCAACCAAAGCTTATCACCAAGTATGCCTTGCAGAATTGTTGGGGCGTAGTAGAGGTCAGTAGGGTAACCGTCGGTTAACCAGACAAATGACCAAAAGCCATCTTCGAGCAGATACCACGGCATCAGTAAAAAACCGATCCAGCCGAGTAACAGCCACGGAATAAAAGAGTGTTTCACGATCGATACTCCAAACAGTAACTTGAGTCTCTGCTGGGACTAAGGCCCAGCAGATCTCAGGAAAACCAAGGTTTGTCTGAATGATTAACGTGGTAGAGATTTGATCTCATTATCCCAACGTTGTAGCAAATGTTGGCGTGTGTCCGCAGCCCCGTATTTTGCAAAGTCGTAATCGATCAGTTTTAGCGTATCGAAGTCAGGCGCGCCCGGTGGCGTTGTCGCTGACTTATTGGATGGTACTTGGTAAGCATTGGCTTTTTCAGCCATGGTTTGAATATCTGGGCGTAAGGCAAACTCTGCCCAAATTTTCGCTTCTTTCAGATGACGAGCACCTTTGACGATACTCATTGAGCCCACTTCATAGCCAGTGCCTTCACAAGGCGCGACGGCTTTAACTGGGTAGCCTTTTTTCACTTGTTTTACTATGTCGTGAATAAAAGTAATGCCGATAGCTGTTTCACCATTGGAAGCGGCTTTAATCGGTGCCGAACCAGATTTTGTATATTGATTGATGTTTTTATGTAGTTGAGCAAGGAAATCGAAAGCTTGGTCTTCCCCCATCATTTGTACAAACGTCGCTAAAGCTGTGTACGAAGTTCCAGATGAGTTCGGGTTGGCAATTTGTACTTCCCCTTTATAAATCGGCTTGGCTAGATCTTTCCAGCATTGTGGTGCGGGCAGTCCTTTGGATTTTAGAATGTCTTCATTGTAGCCAAAACCTAGTGCACCAGCGTAAACCCCGACAGTGCGGTAGCCCGATACTTTCGCTTGATTTTGTGCCCAATCTCGTAGGTTGGGAAGGGCTTTTGGTTTGTAAACCTGAGTGAGTTTTTCCGCTGCGGCTTGTAGATGAGGGTCGCCAGTACCGCCCCACCAAATATCAATTTTTGGATTTTGAGCTTCAGCACGCAGCTGTGCGTAAGCTTCACCAGAACTCTTACGAATAAGAGAGACATCAATACCTGTTTCTGCTTCAAAGCTTGTTTCCATCAAGCTACACCAATCGGTATCTGTGGAGCAAAGAACATTTAGCTTACCTTTGGCCATAGCGGGTGCGGCGCAAAATGTCGCCGCTGTCGCGAAAGCAAGGCTAAGGATATATGGAGAGTTTTTCATTTTTATATTGCCTCCTGATGTTTTAAATAGTTGTGCATACGTATGAACAACAAAATAAGCATACTAGGCAAATCTTGATAACGAAAGGTAAATTTCAAAAATAATTTAATGTGAAATAAAAATTCTATCGAGGTCAATAGGTAACGTATTTCGTTCGGTATAAATAGTATGTTTTGGTTTCGACGTTAGTCCGTTATGGGCTTGGCTAAAGTAGAGCGATAGATTAGTTCCGCGGGAATAGCTTGCTTACTGGGTGCTGAAGTAGGGGATTTCAATCTGTTTAATAAAGTTTGCACCGCCGCTTTTGCTATCTCGGTTGAAGGTTGTTTCACAGTGGTTAAGTCATAGGCTTTAAATCGGGCTAAGGCAATGTCATCACAGCCAATGACACCGATAGACTGCATTTCTTTGGCGGTTATGAGTTGTTTGGCTGCATCTAGAAAGCCACATGCAATATGATCCATGCAGAAAAATACGCCATCTGGTTTATGTTGTGAAGTTAAGATTTTACCTGCAATTTGATAGCCGCTATCGTAGTTTCCGGTTTTACAGAGCACTTCTGTGACTTGAATTTCGTCGTTATTTATATGGGATGCTAAATAATTTAAAAAGCCTTTGGCACGCATTACGCTGCTAAAGCTTGGCTTTTTTGCTCGGACTACGACAAGGTTGGTTTTGCCTGATTTTATAAACGCTTCTGCGGCTATGGCGCCGGCACCTTCATTATCTAAATTAACTATGTCTGCTTCATCGGAGTGCTCTGTCCGGTTTACCAATACCACGGGAATACCGTGTCTTATAAAGGCTTTCCCGATGTTTTCACTGGGTGTTCCTGAAGTAATAATCACACCACTTAGCTGATATTGAATCAGTCCATGTAATTCCTCGTCTATGGTTTGTTGATTGGACACATCCATAACCATGGGACGAAGTCCGCAGTTTTGCACTTCAACGATCAGTTTATGAAGAAACTCAGCGCGAAAAGGGTCTTCCAAGCCAGCTGTGACAAGACCAACGAGATCGCTACGCTTCTTTATCATGGTTTGCGCGGCCTTGTTGATCTGATAACCAAGCTGCTCAGCGGCGGCAAAAACACGCTGACGAGTAGCCTCCGAAATTCGACTATCAGGGTCGAAACTACGCGATACAGTAGATTGGGAAACGCCCGCCAAAACGGCGACATCAGCAGAAGTGGCATTGCGTTTAGTCATGTGTTTTCTTGAATCCATTTCGTAAAAGAAAGCTTGAGCTGTTTTGCGGCGATTTGTTATACCTTTGATACGCATGATAATTCGTACGCCTATTTATCAGCTATCAGGTTAAAACATTTAGGACAAAAAAGGCTATTTTTAAATCCATTATAAAAAATTGTTTAAAGTGCTTGCGGCTTGAAAACGGCTTTCTAGTGCTCCAGCAATAATTGTTACAAATAGATACAATTCTTTTCACTTCATATTAGATATGACCTTCTACTTTTTAATTAGGACGTCTCGTCATTAATATGAGGTAAAGGATATGCTCACCTTCGCTAAAAAATTATATTTAGGTTTTTCAGTCGTTATTATTCTATTGGCCTTGGTCGGGTCCACGGCCTATTTTGCGTTAACCAATGCATCACATGGTTTTGAAGAATACCGTTCCTTGGCAAGAGCTACCAACGCTGTTGGTAGAGTTCAAGCCAATATGCTAATGGCAAGGATGAAAGAAAAAGATTTTATTTTAACTGGAAATATAAAAGATAAAGAAGCGTTCGATATTTATTGGGAACATACACTGCAATTTATGGCTGAAGCGAAACTTGATGTTGATAACGCTGAAGATGTCGATGTTCTGAAAGGATTGGATGTGACTTTAAGCTCTTATATTACTGGGGTTGAAAAAGTTGTTGATTTTAAAAAGCAAAGAAATGAATTGGTTGATAACGTTTTAAATATTAATGGACCTGCGATTGAAAAAGACCTTACTAAAATACTGATGTCTGCAAAAGACGATGGTGATGTTTCGGCTGCCTATAATGCGTCGCTGTCGACGAGAAGTTTGCTACTAGCGCGTTTATATGTGCTGAAGTTTTTGGAATCTAATACGCAATCCTCAGTTGATAGAGTTGAGAAAGAATTTGCAGACCTAGACTCCCAATTAAAAGTCTTAAGCAATGAGTTACAAAACCCTGATCGTAAAGCGTTATTGGACAGTGTTGTTAAAGATGTCGCGACATATAAAGCGGCGTTTAACAATGTGGTTGCGGTGATATCAGATCGAAATGCCGTTATTAATGATACTTTAAACCCTGTTGGCTCTAAGGTTACTAAGCTGACTGAAGATCTCAAGTTATCTATCAAGAATGAGCAGGACTTGCTTGGGCCTGAGTTGGTGACAAGCAATACGACGGCGGTTTATGTAATTGAAGCGTTGGTGGTGATTGCTATTCTGTTGGGCGGTGGCGTGGCGTGGTTGATTACCCGTGCGACGACCACTCAATTAGGTGGTGATCCTGCGTTGGTTACAAATGTAGTTCGCAGTGTGGCAGATGGTGATTTAGAAGTTCAGTTACCAAATAATAATGAGCAAGAAGCGAGTTTATACGCTGCTATCCGAACTATGGTGAAGAGCTTAAAAGCTAAGGCCGTTTTAGCGCAAAAAATAGCCGATGGAGATTTGACCGCAACTGTGGTGTTGGCCTCAGAAAAAGACAGCCTTGGACAAGCCTTACAAGACATGGTGAAAAACCTAAATGCTATTCTAATGGATATTCAAAATGCTGGAGATCAAATTGCCGCTGGCAGTTCGCAAGTATCGATTTTCAGTCATTCTCTTGCAGAAGGCGCGACTCAGCAGAAGGATAATTTGCAGACTATTTCTGCTGCATTAGAACAGTTATCAGTACAAACCAGTGAGAATGCTGAGAATGCTCGAGAAGCTAACTTGTTAGCCGAGACAGCTCAAAGAGCAGTGGTTGAAGGGCAGGCTCATATGCAAGAAATGGTTATAGCAATGAATGAAATTAAAGACGCTGGAGAAAGTATTGCAGGCTTTATTAAGACCATTGATGAAATCGCCGAGCAAACTAACTTATTGGCACTGAATGCGGCGATTGAAGCCGCTAGGGCTGGGGAGCAGGGACGAGGCTTTGCTGTGGTTGCCGATGAAGTACGTGGCTTAGCATCTAGAAGTACAGGTGCAGCGGCTGAAACGGCGAAGTTAATACAGCTATCATCGTCCAAGACTGCAAATGGTGTTTCTATTGCTGAAAATACCAATAAGTCTCTACAAGCCGTATTTGATGGCATCAATGAAACATCGGCTATTGTTGCGAAAATTGCATCTGCTAGCCATGAACAAGCTTTGGCAGTGAGTGAAGTTACGCAAGCAATGGTTTCTGTCGGTGACGTTGTTGAATTAAATGCAGCTGGTTCTGTTGAAGGCGCTGCGGCAGCGGAAGAACTGAGTAGTCAGGGTGCTGCGATGAAGCAAACTATGGCGCGTTTTACACTAGCAAGCTGATCATTATTTAGATTTTTTGTTACTCGAACACCACTAAAATCGTAGGTTTTAGTGGTGTTCTTCATGTTATATAAGCTAGATTCTAATCTGTTTGTGCGGAATGAGTTGGAGGAGAATATATGTTAGAACTAAGGCCTAATTGTGAGTGTTGTGATAAAGATTTACCACCATCAGCCGAAGATGCCATGATTTGTAGTTTTGAATGTACCTTTTGCCTCGATTGTGTCGATACTAAGCTTCCTAATGGGCGCTGCCCAAACTGTGGTGGTAATTTTGCACCAAGGCCAATTCGCCCAGCTAATAAATTGGCAAATAATCCCCCCTCAACGAAACGAGTGATATCGGGCTGCAAAGCCAGATAATCTCGGTTTAATATTGAAGACATTATATTATTTGTGTGTTCTAGTCGTTTAGATCAGCGAAGTATTGTTGATAACTATTTACGATAAGTTTTTGCTTAAATCAGTCTTGGTGTTACTTTATGTAAACGGGCTTAGTGCTATCCGTTGAGCATTTAATCCGCAATACAAAAATAATAAAAAGGAGAAGGGCTGTGAAAACGAAAAACCACTTAATGCTTGTCCTCAGTTTATTTTTTTCGCCTGCGATGTTTGCGGCGAATCCTTCAATTAATGAACTTAACTCTTGTTTAGCTCTGGTAGATTTTGTCGACACTACATTAGACAATTTTTCCGATCACTATACCTTGGATGATATGGCAATCGTTCATAGTGGCTTATCTGCTTATAAAAATTACCTTAAAAATGATGTTATTACGCCAAAACTATTAAGCATGTATGGTGGTAACGAGATGCAAGCCAAGTTGATGCAAAAGCTGTTTGATCGCCAAAGAGCAACTTTTTTTAAACATCTTAGTGAGCGTTATTCAGAGAAAAAATTGTTTACAGAATACGCGGCAGCCATCAATGATTGTTCGGCAAATACTCGTATTAGACCTGAAGTCGCAAAGCCATTAAATACTGCTCTTGATAAGATGATCATAATGGCAAGGCAGATTCAGTAGCCAATGGTTCTGTTGTAAAAAAAAGTTCAAGCAATAAAAAAACAGCCATGACATTTTTTGTGTTATGACTGTTTTTGATTATTAAGTTTGGCGTTTTCTGCCTAGTTATTATTTACCGTAGCATCGAGTTAACTCAGAGAATTGATAAAAATAACTTCCAGTAGAAATTGGCTTACAGCTGTCTTTAAAGGCAATTTCTTTTTCGTTATAGAGCATTTTCACCAATAAGCTGCCAGCTTGATTACGGTAAACATCCCACTGAATATTCGCACTGTATGGCGATACCCAGCCACCATGCCAAGGGCTAGTTTGCAAGGTATAGCCAGTGTCACGAGACACTCCAGTATCGCTGCCTTTTAATTGCATTTGTGCGGCAAATGGAATGATGGTTTCAGCATGGGCAAAGCGTATTTTTGCTGCTTTGGTATTTGTGCCGTCTTGTACGCCCTTGATCTCATTGAAAAAATCATCTTCTAGCACGGACGCCATTTTATAGGTGATATTGGTATCAGCGAAGCTAGGACCTTTTTCGTAATAATCTTCACCATCCAAAACATAAGACAGCCACTGAGATTCTTTTGGGGTGACGAACAGGGTGAAGTTCCATGGCTGTGTGCTGGCTTCATCCGCTAAGCCTGGAGCAATTAAGTAAAGGTTAAACAGTTGGATGGCTGCTTCTACATCGTTGTAAACAGTTGGTTTTTTCTTACCAACTTTGACGAAAGACAGTTTGCCTTCTGCAAGTTGATCGACAAAGGCTGGTGAATAAACGCGCTCTAGCATTTCTCGTGCGACTTGATGGGTTTTAGGTTGGTCAAACAAATGGTCGATGGCTTCACGTAGTTGTCTGTTCTCATCGACGTAGTCTTGATAATCTTTGTTGTTGTCTTGCTTGTGGAAGTATAACTGAACTTTATTTTTCACCGGCTTGTTTATCAATGGTGCTAAAGCTGGATTGACGTTTTCTAAGCCTTGAACGAATGCTAGACCACTGTCTCTTGCGCGATCTTGTCCTGAATATTCAAAAGCGATTTGTTGCTGGTTTTGCACTGCTTGGTTTAACAAACTGGCGTTGCGTTGTGCCATGCGTTCACCTATTTGAGTTTGCTCTTGATTGCCCAATTTAGATAAGTTGCCGTAGCCCATTTTGACGTTGGCTGCCATTAAACGCTCGATTTCAGCACCCAAGCGTTCGCCAAGAGGAGTCAGTGCGTCTTGTTCTTTGGCGGCTTGCCAGATTTTTAAACTGATGTCGTCATATTTCGGGCTAGAAAGTGCACGAGAACCGTGACGAGCGACTAACTCCGTGTAAACCAGTGTGTAGCTTACTGGAACTGTACTGTAGTTTTCTACACTGTCTTGCGGAACATAAACGGATTTTGTTCCATAAACATAAGTATCAGAAGGATTATTTGATGTTGTGCCAACAGAACTGCAGCCAGCTAATGCCAACATGCCGATTACAGGAAGAAATGCTCTAGTATTCAAAGGAGTGCCCTTAATAGGATAGTTGAACTGTGCTGTCAGTTTATCTGTATTTTGTGACGCGACGATGACGCAATTCTATTCCGAGTACTTTAGCGTATTATTTTATGAAGGTAAGATCTTTACTCAGTAGTAGTGCAAAGATCTCAAGGTATGACGGTGTAAGTACACCTTGGCATGATCAAAGGCGTTGTTAAAAACCGCTTGGTTGATCAATTAACATAGCGGTTGATAAAAAATGTTGTTCATTTAGATAACTGAGCAGTTCGGTATTCACATCTTGTTGGATAGTTGGCAGTCCTTGGTTGCCAAAAATACGGTTTATCTCAATCACATAGGGCACAGATCCAACCATAGCGATATCGAACCCTGCGTGGTTGATGTCTAGAGATTGAGCCAAATAAGTCACTAGGTCTTGAGCTTCTTTTGGAATCAATGCAACTTCCACCTGTCCGCCTTGGCTGATGTTATTGTGAAAACCATTGTCTGATTGTAGTCGCCAATAACCACTAACGATTTTGTTTCCGACCCAAATAACACGCATGTCTCTGTCTATTGGCAAGTACTCTTGCACATACAAAACATCAGTTTTAGCAACATAATCTCGCCACTGACCAATGGTTTCTATTAAAAATACACCATTGCCCATGCTGCTGCGTGGAATTTTAGCCACAAAAGGTGATGGCATTTCGTCCCAGATTTTCTCCGCTTCATAAGGTGTATTAGCAGAAATAACCGTATAAGGATGTTGTTGTGGTGCAACAGTACGAAATGTTCGTGTCATTTCAACTTTGTCGTGACCAATCATGTATGACGCAAGGCTTGGGAAAATACGTTTTTTCAGTCCGTAAACCAAAGCAGTAAGTTGCCAATATTGTGGAAATAGCAGCCAATCAGCTTCTTTGATTTCCTCCAAATGTTCGTACATCGACTCAGGTTTAATGTATTTAACCTGGGGTAAGTGGAGGGTTCTTAGCGCGTCAAACGAGATGATCTTCATTATGTATAATCAGTAGCCAAACATGCCGCGATTGTGAGGCTTGGAGGCTAAAAAAGAAACAAAAAATGCCATGATTTTAAATAACTTATGGTGCTAGATAATTCATTTTTTTGATCATTTTTGTTCTAAAAAAATTAATGTTCACGAGGCGCGTATTTTAAGAAAACACCAAGGGAAATCAGTAAGAAGCCCGAACTAGCGACAATTGCCACTGGATAATACAAATTACCCGCCATATCGAGTTGGCTGTATTTGATCACCATAATCAGACCTTCTAATGCCATCGCAACACAAACCGTGCCGATAAAACGCGGTAATGTGCGTCTCAGTAACACAATAACGTCATGTTCATTATCACTGCCGTATTCTTTGTTGATGACCATCGCCAGTTCAAATACCGCAATGGCGATGATGTTGGAATTGATAATTTTGATGATGACTTGAGTAAGGCTCTCACCGTGACGATACTCGTTTATAGCGCCGCCAAAGCTGGCAATGACTACAAAACCGGCAAGTGTGAAAAAAATAGCCGCAAAGGTTTTGGCAAAGGTCTTTTGGACATTAACATGCATAGTAAGAACCCAACTTATTTAAAGATGATCTTAACAATAGGGTTTTGTGAGTGAATAAATAGGTCGATCAATGCGTTACCGCGAAGCTTCCTTGTTGATGACGGGGAATCGTCAATCTTTACGGATTGTTCTGACGTATCTGAGTTGGCATGACTCACTATGAGTCATGCCTTGGGAGTAGAGTTATATCTCGCCATTACTATCAATAAGCTTCGCCACTTTGGTTTTACGAAGACGGCGAATAGAATCCACGATTAGCATAGCAAGAGCAGACCAAATCAGTACAAAAGTGGTGAGTTTTTCTGGGCTGAGCGGCTCGTCGTACAAAAATACCGCTAAGATAAACATTCCCGTGGGACCTATGTATTGGAAGAACCCAAGTGTTACTAGGCTCACTCTGTTAGCTGCTGCCGCGAAGCACATGAGTGGAACCATAGTTATTGGTCCAGAAGCTAATAGTAACCAATTTACAGTGCTGCTGTTGTCAAACATATTGGTGCTTGGTGAGTCGCTGAGTATTAAATAGGCGAGAGCAAAAGGTAATAAAATCGCGGTTTCAATCGCCATACCCGTAAAGCTATCGACGGCGACTTTTTTACGTACCAAACCATAAAAGCCAAAAGTAATGGCCAGAGCCAAAGCGATCCAAGGCAATGAACCAAATTGAATGACCTCAAAAGCAACTGCGCAAAAACATAAAACAACGGCCGCTTTTCGTACCCTATCTAGTTTATCTTTAAAGAAAATCACGCCTAATAAAATACTAATAAGCGGGTTAATGTAATAACCCAAGCTGGCACTTAGTATCTTGTTGTTTTGTATAGCCCAAATAAAGATACCCCAGTTAAAGCCAATAAGTACTGTTGAAATCAGCATGGCTGATAAGGTTTTAGGCGAGCGCAGCACAGTTTTTAGCGCGCTGGTATAACGTAGCAGAATGATTAATACCAAAACGATCAGGCATGACCAAATAATACGGTGAGCGAGGATTTCCTGAGCCGGGATAAATGACATTTCCTTAAAATAGATTGGTGCAATGGCCCATAAGGTAAATGCTGTTAACGCGTATAAAATGCCGCTTTTAGAGGAAGTTTGCATTGAAGTGATCCCGTTCAATGAATTATTTTTGGATAGAGAGTGTATATGAATGCGAGACAAGTGGTCACATTTTTTATTGCATTAGAAATAGATTATTTCATTAGCATACATCTTGAGCTTATTGCCTAAGTAGGGTGATAGGTTTAAAGTTAGACAGTAAATTTTTACATTAATCGAACTTCGGGGCGGGGCGAAATTCCCCACCGGCGGTGATTTGATAAGATTGAAAAGTCTATCAACAGCCCGCGAGCGCCTTGTTTCTTAACTTAAGACATGTCTTTTAAGTAGCAAGGGTCAGCAGATCTGGTGAGACTCCAGAGCCGACGGTCATAGTCCGGATGATAGAAGATCGACCAAGTCTTAGTTACGCCTAATTTCTTTAGGCGTTTCTGTGCTGTGCTTTTTTATGTGCAGCGCTTGGTACTATTCGTTCTCATCACCCCTGTACATCTTATTATTTGGAGAAACCAAAAGATGGCAGGAACATTCTTTATCATGATCGCGTGCTTCACGTGGGCGCTTGATACCTTAATTCGTTACCCCTTGCTGGGTGCGGGTTATTCCACTCTGCAAATTGTCCTAATCGAACACCTTACCTTAGTGCTGTTTGTCGCACCTATGTTGTGGCGCTATCGCCATGTTTATCGTCATATGTCGATAGGCGGCTTTTCGTGTTTGTTTTTTATTGGCGGCATTGGCTCTGCAATGGGAACTTTGGCGTTTACCGAAGCTTTCCATTACCTGAATCCAACTGTGGTGATCTTGCTGCAAAAACTGCAGCCAATCGTGGCGATTTTGCTGGCGTATTGGTTGCTAAAAGAACGCATTGAAGGGCATTTCGTTCAGTGGGCAGCGGTTATATTATTGGGCAGCTTCGTGATGATGTGGCCGGATTTACGTCAACTGGGTGACGCACAATGGCATTATTCAAGCGACACCACGAGCATTCTAAAAGGTTATGGTTATACCTTGATTGCGGTCATCGCATGGGGCGCGGCAACGGTTTGTGGCAAATACTTGTCTTATCAACACATGCCCGCGAACGCGATCATGTCAGGCCGTTTTGTGGCAGGTTTATTGGTGTTATTACCTATGGCGCTAGCGCAGTCTGATACTCTAGTCGCAATGAAGTCGATTGACCTTGGCCTAGCTATTGCGATGGCCCTGCTGAGCGGTTTTATCGGCATGTGGTTCTATTACCAAGGACTTAAAACCGTGCCGGCGCAACTCGCTACCTTGGCTGAGTTGTCTTTCCCTGTCTTCGCCGCCGCCATCAACTGGCTATTCCTTGATATGGGCCTAACGGCTTATCAAATCATCGGCGGTATGATGTTAATTTTAGGTAATATTGGCTTGCGGATGAAAGAGTTAAGAAAGGCGGAATTAACGCCAGTGGCTCAGTAGTTTTTCTAACTTCCTTTTAAATGGTCAGGTAGATTATCTGCCTGACCATTTATGACTTACTGTTATTTTCTACTAGGTATTAAATTTTAGATAGGCTGATAGGATGCTGGTAAGGGTTGCCTTGGCTATCGATGACAGATTCGTCTTTACCGCCGACATAGCCTTTTAAGCTTTTCAATGTTCCTTCAATACGTAGGACATCTTTTTTTCTAAAGGCGTCAAGATTTGGTGATGCTAATACCTCAGCATCAATAGTGCAGTTCTGCCCACTACATTTCACTTCACCTGAGACTGGTAGGTACATATCAGCTATTTCTAACCAACCATGTCGAATTTTTCCATCGTCGCCAATAATCATCCTAAAAGCTGAAGCTCCTTTCATGCCGGAGACTTGAACATAACCTTTAAATTTATAAAAGTCCCAAGCTAAAGTGTCTTCCTCAACGGCCAATTGGGCCCCATATTGCTCAACATAAGCTCCTGATAACAGAAGAAATTGGCTCCAGAAATCACGGATATTTTCATTAATCGTAGTTTCGTTATTCGTGTAATTAATGCCGTAAATCTGAAAACTAGAATAATTTAAAAACATTGGATAGCGTTTAGCTACAGACTTTGCTGTATCTAATGGGTTAAATGATTCAAGTTTAAAAAGATCACTATTTTCTATCATGTCAGAGAAAATAATTACTCTGCTAAATACATCATTCACATCCAAACGTTTTGAATCATAATAGATTGCTTCAATTAGCTTCTTGCGTGGAAATGAAGAGGCTGAAAAGGATGGTGCTGTTTCATGCCGAGTTTTTTGTAAGGGATAGCTTAAGGCTTTAACTATTTGTTTATTAAAGAATTTTTGATCGTTGGATAGGTTGTCAGCTACTCCGCCTGTAAATAAACTTCCAAATCCTTCATTTTCTTTTAATTTTTTCAACCGTTCTGGCGTGAAAGATGGGTAGCATGTTTCCCATATTAGTTCGACAGTAGATCCTCCATTGTTAATATTTACAAACTGGATTTTTTCGCCTGGACGATACTTTACTTTATTAAGAATGTCTTTGTACCAATTTGGATCCTTAGAGGCAATAATATTTTGGTCTAAATAGATAACCGTCTGTCTATCTCCTGGGTTAATTTCACAATATTTATCTAAGTTTGTCGTTCTTAAAAGGCCGTCCGCCATTACTATAGAGGGTAATATTATCAACACGGAAATTAATAATTTATTGAACATATTAAATCACCTCCAAAGAGAGTGTATGACGAACGAAATTGCTATCTACAGAAATTGACTTGGATTTAAACTCGTCAATAGATAATGCATCAGGACCGATTTTTACATCAAACATTAATCTAGTGTTAAATTCAGTAATTAACATTGAGTGATGCTTTTCTAGCATATTATTTATCGAGGTTGAGGCCTGTTTTATAAGGCTTGCCTCTTTTGCAGCTAATCGATCAAGCAAATTGGATATGTCTTTTATATCTTTTTGATGGCTAGTAAGAGAGTTTGTTATCTTTTTAAGTTGTTCTTCAAAATCTTCTCCTATCCTCTCAATTTCTTCTTGTAAACCTTTGTCTGCTTTATAAAATTTAACCTTTGCTTGCTCATAATGCTTAAAGGCCTCCTGATAATCTGGTCGAGGGTCATGAGTAAAATATGAAATAGCAACACCAACAATCCACACTAGTATATTTAATAAAGCAAATTGTATTAAAACACCTGTAATTGATTCTGTTTGGTCATCTATTCCTGCTAAGCTGATACCACCAGAATCAATAACGTTGGCTGCCAATATGTCATATCTATTATAGGTTACTATTATAAGAGCAATAATTAATAGTAAAGAAAAGAAAGATTGCTTTATTATAATTTGTCGTTTTTCTTCTTTTTTTCTATGCTTGGCAAAAAGAGATAGTCGCTGTTTTAATAATCCACCATGAAAATGAGATGCTAAGGCAATTGAAAGTGCAATCAATACTGTTGCACCAAAAGCTATACCTGGAGGATACTTTGTGCTGAAAGTGGAATAATTTACGAACCACTCAATAAAGCCAATAAGGGCAATTCCTATTATGTATAGCCAGATTCGGCTCCTAACAGGAGGCTTTCCACCTAGCTCTGCGCGCATATCTTCATAGCGTCTTTTAGTACCGTCAAAGTTGGCTTTTAAATCAGCGTAGTTATTGTTGCGCATATACGAGTCTTTCGCTTTTGACTTCGTATCTTCCATTTCTTCAGTTAGTTTTCGTTTTTTTATATCTAGTTCTGAGTTCGACTGTTTGGCAATGATACCCTTAGCCTTAAGTACTATATCATTACGCTGATTTGCCCAGCGCCCGAGTTTATCTTTAATACTACCAATGGCAGCCTCTTCTATTCTGTGTGTACGATAATATTTATCGGTATGTAGTACTTTTGATGCACTGACTTCACTTATGTCTTCATCTACAAGGTGTGAAATATGAGACTTATCATGATGTCTCGTTGCTTCATCAACAGGAGACTCATTAATAAGCTTCTCTATTGATAGCTTTAATTCTTCCATAAAAACCTCAGTCTTTGATTATATATTTTTTAGGGATGTGAAAGCCCGCTCGTTTTTGTACTGTTAGCCTAAGAACAGGTCTCATATCTATTTTAATTAGAAAGTCTTTCCGTAATTCACCCATTTTAATTAGGTTTCGTTTATCATTTAAATTTAATGATTTAGTATCAAAAAATTCTGGGTTTTTTCTGAGTGATTCATCAAGTTGAATTAAATTATTTAGTTCAGGAGAGTAGGTTACAAACGAATGTGAATTTTTGATATTCATTTCTGTATTGGTACCTGCTTTTCGAACATCAAATATATTGAGTATTTTTCTTTGACAGCTTTCATTAATTGGACATTTTAGCTGTTGAAGGTAGGATTGAATGAGTGTTCGACTATCTGCAGAGATTACTTCTACTCTGCGGTTAAGTTGTTTTCCTTCCTTTGTACTATTCGATGCTCTAGGCAAGTATTCACCAGCCGGAACAATGCTCAATTTTGACGCACCAACTTCATTATCAATTAGAATAGAGGCGACTGAACGTGCGCGTCTTGCACTCAATCCATAGTTGTATGTTGCACTTCCATCTGTATCTGTGTGGCCGATAATATAAAGATACTTTCCGAAAGCTTCAGAGCCATATAATTTAGAAAAGCTATCCAATAAAATTTGGTCTGAATTCCTGACGCTGCTTTTGCTATAGTCGAACATTAAGGCATTTGAAAAATCAGCCACATAAATTGAGTTGTTCTTACCAAAATGATACCTAACAAATTCAATTTTTTTGTCTATAAAAGATACTGTTTTATTAATAACTTCAGAGTCTAATTGATCTTTAGCAATAGCTGAACTTTGTGAGATTGCAAAATTCACAGCTGTGCTACCAGATTCTTTTTTATAGAATCCTAATTCTTCAGAAGGCTCATCTTGCCTTGGAAGTAGGATTTCTGCTTGCTGGGTAGAGGGATTTTCTTCAATAGGTTCTATAGACTTAGGAGTTGTAGAGGGGGTGGAAGCACATGCAGACAGTAAAGTAGTTAATATGCTAAAATATATATATTTTTTCAAGCGATTATCCATATCTCGATAACGCCATATCGGGCGTTCCCTACTAAATTATAAGTGTCAAGATATCGTAAGTTTCATGCAATAACAATAGCACAACCTTAAAACTACCACATTCTTTTTCTGGCACAACACCTTTCTCGAACTTTTTATAATAGGCTATATTAATTTAAATTTATCTTTCTAAAATGAGTATCTTTGAGTTTCTTACGGAGAATTCCCCTGCTGCTTCTTGGTTAGCTTGCCTTGCTATATCGACAGCTTTAGGCAGTATCAAAAAGTAGGTGTAGGCATATTGATTGATCTTTTCACCACGGAACATATTGGTATTAAGTTGAAACGCTTGTAGATCAATGCTTAATACGAGGCTGCGTCTATCGGCCGATTTTCCAAAAAATGTACCGAGTTCATGCACACTACCAAAAGCGGATTTAAGGCTTTTTTCATCGGTACTTTTTAAGTAGGCGTAATAACTGACTCCGCTATTTTGATCATCAATAACCGCTTCTATCCGGTTTGCAGTGAATTGCCCGGAGATGAATGGCATGGCTTCTTTATGGTTCGAGGAGCCATTTTGGCAGCCTGTTGATTCAGGTAAGTCGTGTCTGAACCTATATTCTGCACAACCAAATTGTTTAACTACATTACTGATAGCTTGAGAGAAGGCTCTTGATGCTAATTTTTCCTGAAAGTACAAATCACCATATGCTGATTTCGGAAAGAGATATTGCTTCATTCCTTTTATGCTGCCCGTATACTCAAGTGGAATCGTACTGGCTTTCTCTATTGCTCTGGATACATTGCTAGGCTTTGCAGAAACAGACTCCCCCGATGGCCATAAAATGGCATCGGAGAATCTTGGGTAGTTTCCGAGATGATATTCATTTGTGTTACCTGAATTTGTAAATATAAGGGGAAAAAATACCAATATTATTTTAATTTCTTTCATTTTTTAAATTATTAAAATTAAAAATAAGGAAAAATATAATTATAAAATCTAATAGAATAGATGAAGCAATATTTATAATTACTTCGTTATTTATATAACTATGGAAGAATTGATTTAATAATATGATACCACTTATTATAGCTATTGTTTTAGTTGATATTGCTATAGTTGTTATTAATAGCATTTCGTTTTTAAATGCCTTATTTATTTTTCCTGGGAGTATCGTAAAGTAAAATATTGTTATGGTCAATGAATCTATAATGGATGAAATTACATTGTGCGAATACAATATAGTGTCAAATGTTATTCTAGACGAAAATAAGAAGGCTATTTTATTTTTTATTTCAATGCCTTCTAGTAATATTAAGAATATGCATGCCAAAAATAAAAAAATATAATTTTTATTTTTTAAAAGAGAAATAAATAAAAATGATAATGCGATAGGTCTAATGTAGTCGTCATTCCAAGAAAAAAAATAATAAATTTTCGATGATGTTTCATACATAGTGAAAGCTATTAAAAACAATAATACTACACATATTTTCAAATAATTTTTCAATTCGTTTTCCTTCTATGGTTTGAAATCATCGGGTTAATTTTCTATTGATTGTTTTTTAACTCAGATTGACAGTACCTACATAAAGTTGCTTCTGATTTTACAAGTTCTGCACAGCTTGGGCATTTCCTCATACCGCCATTTTCTATCGCTTTAGATTCAACTATCTCATTATTTTTGGGGACTACCAGCGCAATGATTAGTCCAACTATGGGAGAAAGAATTAACGCTAAAAAGAAAAATAAAAATCCTGATCTACCTTTTGAACTGGCGAGAAGGCCGACTAAAACTGCAAATACAAACCACAGAATAACTACAAACATAATGATCTCTCTAATTTTGTATGTTAGGTAGGCTTCAATATATAAAAATATTCGAAGCCTACTTTGGGATGGGGCTATTAAAGTAGCATTTCAGACAAACTGTAGGCTGTTTTGTCTTGTACAGCTGGAATTGCTTCTTCAATTTTGAGGTTCATCTGATTGGCAGTGGTGACGATACGTGTTTCGTAAGTGATCCATTTATAGTTTTCGCCACGTTCAACCGAGCTCTTGGCTACGGTCAAGTTAGCTGCGTTTTGACTGCTCATACCTTTTGCGCTGATACTCTTTTTCGAATTTTCGATGGAATCACCTTCCAAAGGTCTTTCTCGCAGTTCAACATCCATTACAAAAGTGTAATAAACATCTTCAACAAAGGCGTCAGCTAAAAAGCCACCTACCGCTGTCAGTGCACCAGCTTTTAGAGCGTCAGAGTTTGATCCACCTGTAATAGCCGTAAGTCCTCCACCAATAAGTGCGCCTTCGGCTGCACCTTTGTAGCCGCTAGAAAGAGACCTGCTTACTTCGTCTGCTGTCATTTTGCTGGCTGAAAGAATGGTTGCATTTAGCATTAGATTTGCTTTTGTAGGATCTTCGGTGACAGTGAAGCCTTCTGATGTAAGATGCTCAACGATTTTCTTTTGCATATCTTGGCGCATTTTGTTGCCGCTTACGTCTCTTACTCTTGCATAGACTATGCGTTTTGAAGGTGCTACTGGTTCTAATACAATTGAATGACTAAGACGTGATTCAACCGCAAGGTCTTGTTTTTTTGCCATGGTATTTACTGCAGAGCAACCAACAAGGGTATATAAGATGGCAAAAATTATGCCTGTTTTAAAAAATGTATTCATAACAAAATATTCCTTCTCATTCATGAATTTGGTATAAATCATATGTTTGCGCAAAAAAAACCATCTTAACTGATTGGTAGTTATGAGTTTTTTCACTATGTGTATCGCTGGTACTCAACGATAATTTTTCAGATAGTGGATATTTTTCCTTATTCTGGCAATGTAGGAAATTACTCTTTCTTTACATTTTTTTGCACATTTTAGGTGATGAGGAGGGGAGTGTTGATAAAAGTAAGCCACTTTAGGGATATAAGTCATTCTATTTCCAAAAGATAAGTAACTGCTGAAGTCTGTCATGTTGAAGATGGATCTATATCCGAAGGCGTATGAAGACATTGATGAATCGTGCTTTTAGATCATTTTGAGAAGATAACTATGGATGTAAGTAAGGCAAATTTTGCCAGTTCTGTTAGTGATAGTTTTGAGAATTTGACCGATGAAATTAAAAAAATGGGTTTTGATGCTGTCCTTTATTCGTTTTATCCAAGACCAATGTATTTGAACTCTATGGTTCAACCTGTCTTGCATTTTTCTGAAGGTTTCTCTTCATTTGTTTCACACTATATCAAGAATGACTATGGCAATAGGGATTTTGTATTGAGGTTAGCTAGCCAAGGTCGGCGTACTCCTGTTGATTGGTGGGAAGAAATAAACCTAGGAAATGTTACGCAAGATGAAAAAAAAGTCACTGTCGATGCTAAAGAAAATTTTGGTATCTACAATGGGCTTTCTATTCCTGTTTTCTATGGGAAGTTTGCAATAGCTGGGATTTCAGTGATTACAAAGAATCCTGAAAATCAATATTTTAAAGACTTAAAAGCATCATCTATGATTGAGCTGGAGAGGTTATCTAGGTCTTATCACTATAAGGTGATGGAGTCTAAAGAAGATCTTCGTTTTTTTATCGCTCCATTATTAGAGACACTTACACAAAAAAAAATAATGGTGCTCAAACACCTGTTAAGTGGAGAAGCCTTAACAGAGATTGAGCGCCATTATCCTATAAGTCGTCGCTATGCGGAAAAACTTTTACTTAATATTAGAGAAGAGTTCGGGGGCATATCAACAAATGAACTGATGTATATGCTTGGAACTATTAATATAGATGAATATCTATAGCTGATTTTTTAACTCTAAACAGGAAACACCTCCAAGAAAAAAGTTGCTATGCGCGGAAACGATAGAGAAACCAGCCTTTCTTACTTGCTTAATTAACTCGTCCATAGTTGGGTAGTTAGCATTTTCTGCGATATCGAAATTATACGAGAGAAATTTATCTAAGTATGGGTGACCGAAAGAATCTCTTATGACTAATCGAGTTAGCCTTTCTTTGTCAAATTCACTATTTGGGGTAACTAGAAAAAAACTCCCGTTTTCAGAAAGCACGCTTTTTATATGGTTCAAGCATTTTTTTTTGTTATGCCAGCAATAATAACTAAGAGTGGAAACGATAGTGTCATATTTTCCTTCAATATTTTCTATATTGGATAGAATCAGCTTGGCTTGTTTATAGGCTAACCTTTCTTTAAGTTCTATAGCCAGTTTAATCATCCCGTTACTAACATCAATCCCAGTATAGCTAAGGGATTGAGGGTTTTCTTGAATAAAGCCCATTATTCGACCTGTTCCACAACCTAGATCTAGGATATGACCTTTTACCTTTGATGCTAACTCACTATATACTTGGTGTTGTACAGAGGTACAAACCCCTAAATGATAAGTACTGTACTGGTCCCATATTTCTTTATTAAACTTGTGATCAGTCGTTCGCTTGGCTAGTTTGTAAAATTTGTCCTGATTTGCATTTATATCCCATTCTACCAAACAGAGTGCAGCTTTTTCCTTATCCCAGCTAAATCCCATATTTTCTGAAAGTATATTGACTGCCATGATTTTTTTATGTGATGAAAAGTTGCTTTTCTTCATTACAATAAGAATGGCATCCACATCTAGAATGTGTGCTACATCAAGGACTACTTTGTAGAGCAAAGGGAGCAAGATGCTTTTATTTTCTAGAATGAGCAGACGACCTAACTCAGCAAACTTTTTTCCTTCCCCCCTCATTTTATGTACTGATTCTGGTAATAATTTTTCTTCTGGAAAACCTTCTTTGGAATCTAATAATAGGCGTATTGTTGATGTTATATTTCCTTTCGAATCTGTACTATAAAAGACATATCCATCAGAATCTAAACCATCGTTATGAAAAGCTTTAACCTCATCACTGTTGTCTTGGTAGTAGTTTTTCCTAAGATCGATAATAGCTTGAATTTCCTCTTGGTTTTGCGCCAAATGAATACCATTGGGTAACTTTCTGAGTATACTTTTCTTAATGGATTCAAAGGCATTATCTTTGGTTTTTAACATATTTATAGCGTTGATCATTTCATTCTCCGAGTTCTGAGTTTTGGAGAATGTATTTTTTTTCATAGGGTGATTTTTTACAGGCAATTGGAAGTGTAACGAAAGTGTTCTGAAGGTGTAATGTAAGTGGAATTAAATTAAAAAATAATTACAATTCAATGGTTTATGTTTTTTTTGTAGAAGCTTAAATGATTTTTATCGCATTAAAAAATGCGATTTAAGATAAAAAATATCTCCTATTTTTCTGAAAACTATACTCATTCTAAGATGTATCTAGCAAAGCTCAGTAAAATAATAATCTTATTCCTATTTATCAGGATCATAAGAGAATTTATTGGCCATTATTTTTGTTATTTCCTTATCATTTGGTTGTTTGATGTATAAGGTCACCGATGTATCCTTAAAGGCATTATAGTCTTGTTTTGGTGAGAAGCTTCTCAAGTTAGGGCATGCAAACCATAAGCTAAAAGGATTTAATCCTGCTGAAAAATCGGCAGTACTTTGCATACTGTATGATTGACCTTGACCTACATAAACTTTTTTATCAAAAATACTTTCATTATTTACTTTTAACGTTAGTTGGCACTTTTTGGGGAATTGTTGAATAAAGTGTTCACCAGATTGATAGTTAAGTTGAAAAATAAATTCTCCATTACCTTTTAAATCTATATAGCCTTGATAATGCAAACCTACATCTCTATCTGCTGTAGAATTGGCTATATTTTCATTCACTATATGGTCAACAAACGAAAATTCTCCACCTTTATTCAAGGGTAATCTAGCAATTTTTAGACCCTCTGGTTTGTCTGGAAGGTTTTTGTATTTATCCCCAAGCGAATAAACATCTAATAAAAGCCCTTCAGATAAAACGATAGCTGCCTTAGAGTCTGTTATCGGTTTTTTCACGGAAGTATCAGGCGGATTGTTTATGATTTTTTTTAGTGTACTAATAGATGGGGTGTCAGAGGGTCTTTTTTCGTTTTTATTAACTATTGAGTAGAGTAAATAAAGTACAGATAATAATATGAAAATGAATAGTGCTATTTTAGGGGTGACTATTTTTTTATACGGCTCAACTTTAGGCTTTTCTTCTTCGGTAGTGTCTAATTCTTGAGGTTCTTTGGCGCTTTTTGAGTCTGTTTTCTTATTTGCACTTTTCTTTATTGTGTCATTTGCCACTTTTTGTTTTTCTATCTCTGAAAATGAATCCATCCACTGTTGTTGTACTGATTCATCACATATCTCTTTAAACATTAGCTTGATTGTGTTTCTAGCATAAGAGCTTGGAAATATCTCGTTGTTATATTTTTTAAGACTGTCAGACGAGATAGTGGTGTGCCGATAAACATCTTCAGTCAATTCTTCTGTTATCACAGAATAAGTCTCTTTCGTAATACCTGCAAATGCCATAAAGGCATTTAATAATGCTCCTAGATTTTGGGTTTCAGGTGGCGGTTGAGTAACAGTGGAGTATTTTTTTTTATCCAAAACAAAGTACCTAATTTAAATCTAAGACAGCGAGTATTATAAATTCAAAAGAAGCCTATGTGCATTAATAAGTTGTCTTGTCTCTTTTGACCCTATTGTCTGTCCTCGTTTATCCCATATCACCTTTTTATAATGCTTCTATCAAATTTAATGGTGGAACGTATTATGACGTTTAAAGACAGTCTCTTGGCTCTGGTGATTATCCTCGCTTGGGGGTTAAACTTTGTGGTGATTTCTTTTGGTCTTGGTGAAGTGCCTCCTTTATTGTTGGGTGGTTTACGCTTTTTAGCGGTGGCGGCGATTGGTTGTTTGTTGGTTAAACGGCCAAATATTCCGCTGAAATGGTGGTGCATTTATGCGCTGCCGATGGGGTTTATGCAGTTTGCCTTTTTATTTATAGCGATGGCGAATGGTATGCCTGCGGGACTGGCGTCTTTGGTATTGCAGTCTCAGGCTTTATTTACCATGGTGTTTGCGTTGGTCTTTTTGAAAGAAGGTGTGCGCTTGCATCAAGTGCTGGAGATTGTTTTAGCGGGCAGTGGTTTGCTGATGATTGCGGTAGTGTCTGGTGTCGGCGATATGACCTTGTTTGGCTTTATCCTGACCTTGTTTGCCGCGGCGAGTTGGGCGATGGGCAATATTAGTGCTCGCACAATGAGTCAGAAAGGCTACTCGGTGAATGTGAACTTGGTTATTTGGAGCGCTTGGGTGCCGCCATTGCCTTTCTTTGTGTCCTCTTGGTTGATGGAAGGGCCTGAGTTGATGCAATCGGCTCTACTTAGTATGAGTTGGGTTTCTATCGGTGCTTTGGTTTATCTTGCCTTGGTGGCGACGATTTTAGGTTATTCTTTGTGGGGATATTTGATGGGCCGTTATCCTGCGAGTCAGGTTGCGCCGTTGACTTTGGGTGTTCCTGTCGTGGGGTTGACCTTTGCGGCTGCCATATTGGATGAAAGCTTATTAGCATTACAATGGATTGGGGTGTGCTTTGTCCTAATGGGATTGTTGGTGAATACCTTTGGCGCCCGGCTTTTCTATCAGATAAAAACAATGTTCAAAGAGGCATAAAGAGTGTCCGCGATAGCTAAGATTCCTGTTTATTTTATCATGCTACCAAATAGTGTTTTGTTGGATACGATTGGCCCTGCGGAGGCTTTCCAATATAGCAATCGGTTTGCAATTGGAGCTGAATGTGAGGAATTGAAACAATTCGAGCTGCATTTTGTTGGCCCTGAAACAAAGGTTGAAAACACCTTGGGTTTGGATATTCAAGTTGAGCCTTTACCTGATGTTATGGTGGCTAATAGCTGGGTCGTTAGTACAGGATTGGCGGGTGATCGTATTGATTTAGAGACGCCTGCTATGGAAGCCGCTATCAATTGGTTAGGTCAAAGAGCCAGCAACATTGGCCGTTATATTAGTATTTGTGCCGGGACTTTGTTGTTTGCTAAAGCTGGGCTTTTAGCGGGTCGAGCCTGTACCACTCACCATATGCATCTCGACGAACTACAAGAAACAGAGCCCAGTGCTAAAGTGCTTTCCAATCGATTGTTTGCCGTAGATGGTGATTTTTATAGTAGTGCTGGTGTGACGGCCGGTATTGATTTGGCTCTGTATCTTATACAGCAGGAATTTGGCGCAAATTGTGCGAGTCAGGTGGCGCGTCATATGGTGCTGTTCTCTCGCCGTGGTCCCAATGATCCTAGTCAATCTCCGTGGTTAGAAAACCGCAATCATTTTCATCAAAGCGTGCACCGTGTGCAAGATGCTATTCAGGTTGATCCTGCTCGTGATTGGTCATTGGAATGTTTAGCTGACGTCGCCCAATGTAGCCCGCGACAACTTGTGCGGCTGTTTAAAGAAAGCGCTGGTGTAACGACACGAGAGTACATCCATAAATTGCGACTCGCTTTAGCGATGCAGTTTTTGCAAAGCACCTCTATGCCAATAGAAGAGGTCGCAGAACGTTGTGGCTTCGATGATCCAAGGCAGTTTCGTCGTCTTTGGGCGAGACAACATTCATTTCCTCCTTCGCATTATCGAGCGAAATACTAAGCCTTTCCTTACTCTAGTTATAAATACCTGCCCATCTTTGGTGCTTTTTGTTTTAGAATAGCGGCCATAATTTGTCCGTCAGGTCAGCTTTAAGTGCATCTCTTCATTAATGGATGGCTTAATTTTCATTTTAATAAGGAAGCGAGATGCCAAACACCTCTTTTCATTCATCAATCACTGAGCCTAAAACCCAGTGGTTGAACGTTATTTTGCTTTGGGTGGCGGGTATTGCCGCTGCGATGCAGTTTGCGAAGTTCTCGGTGTCTTTCGATGATTTACTTGCGCATTATCAAGCTGGTGCAACGTCAACTGGTGCGGCATTGTCTGCGGTTGGCATTGCTGGGTTGGTGTTCGGTGTGTCGGCGGGCATGATCGCGAGTCGTGTCGGTTATTTGAAGGTGTTGGTTGGCGCTTTGTTGTTGGGCGGTGGCTTATCGCTGGTTCAGTCAACTTTGCCGCCTTTTAATCTGTTATTCATAACTCGAATGCTGGAAGGTTTTTCTCAATTAGGTGTTGTTGTCGCGGCACCAACTTTGATTGCTAAGTTAAGTGCGCCGCAGCATAAGTCTTTGACCATGGGCATTTGGGGCACCTTTTTTGGTGTCGCGTTTGCGCTATGTGGTTGGGCTGGTAAGAACATTTTAGATCAATATGGTTTGCAAACTTTATTTTTAAGCCATGGCGTTTTTATCATGACAATCGGTGTGGTGTTGTTCTTCAAGCTAAGAAAAAATCCAGTGCTGGACTTGGTACCAGTGACGGAAATTCAGGATGGCTTCTTTAAGCAGATGATAAAAATTTATCGCAATCCTCGCGCTTTATTGCCTAGCTGTGTGTTCTTGTTTTATACCTGCACACTTGTGTCCGTGTTGACCTACATTCCAGGGCTGATTGGCGATTCGTCATTGCAGAAGTTGATGTTGGTTGTGTTGCCGTTAATCAGTACCAGCGGTACTTTTTTGGCAGGCGCCATTGCGCAATATCTGATGCGTCCGCAGCGTGTTGCATTGATGGCGTATTTTGGCGTGGCAACTAGCGTGATTGTGTTGTCATTCATCAGTGGTTCGGCTGAACTCTTCTGTGTTGTGGTTGGTGTGATGGTGCTGTTTCTTGGCATGGTGCCGGGTTCTGCGTTGGCGATGATTCCAACTCTCGCCCGTAATCCAAGTGAACAAGCGCAAGGTTATGGCTTACTTGCTCAGTTTGGTAATATTGGTGCAACTGTTGGGCCACCGACGTTTGCAACGGCAATCGCGGTTTATGGTCTTTCTGGTTTGGTCGTATTGATCTTGTGTATTTGCTGTTTTGGCGTGTTGTTTAGCCTGTGGGCTGGTCGTATTAAAGCCGTCGTTTAGCTCGATTCCTTACCTTTCTCGGCAACGCTTTTTCGTAAGCGTTGCCGTCTTTAGCTGCTATGCCGTGCAGCTTTTCTGCTTTTGCTTTACTCTCTTATTTATACACTTTTGGGTTTATTTTAGAAAATACGCCAAGATGCTGTAATAATTTACACTGGAGTCGAGTCTAACCTTTATATATCGATTCTTGTCTTGGCTTTCACCGTGAGTTGAAAGGCTCTTTTGGAGTTCTACTAATGAAAAAAATTGCATTGCTGGTATTGATTGCAGCATTGGCCACGGGCTTTTTCTATTTCGATTTGAATCAGTTATTAACACTAGACGGTTTGAAATCTGGCCTTACGCAGTTTGATGCTTGGCGCGACGAAAGCCCGTTATTGGTTGGCGGTGCATTTTTGCTGTTGTACGTTATCGTTACCGCTTTGTCTTTGCCCGGTGCAGTGATTATGACCTTGGCCGCAGGCGCGTTATTTGGCTTGTTGTGGGGAACCGTGATCGTGTCTTTTGCTAGCAGCATTGGTGCGACGTTGGCGTTCTTGGTGTCACGTTATTTACTGCAAGACATGGTGCAGTCGCGTTTTGGTGGTCGTTTAAAAGCCTTTAACGAAGGCATTGCGAGAGAGGGCGCCTTTTATTTATTCACCCTTCGTCTTGTGCCGATCTTTCCTTTTTTCTTGATTAACTTGCTGATGGGTTTGACCGCGTTTCGTGCTTTCACCTTTTACTGGGTGAGCCAAGTTGGCATGTTCGTCGGTACTTTGGTTTACGTGAATGCTGGCACGCAATTGGGTCAGTTAGAGAGTTTGTCGGGCATTTTGTCGCCTTCGTTATTATTGTCTTTTGTGTTGTTGGGAGTGTTTCCTCTTATCGCGAAAAAAATAGTCGATGTAGTGAAAGCGCGTCGCGTTTATGCTGGATTTACCAAGCCAAAATCCTTTGATCGAAATTTGATTGTTATTGGTGCTGGGGCTGGTGGCTTAGTGAGTGCTTACATTGCAGCCACAGTGAAAGCCAAAGTGACCTTGATTGAAGCTAACAAAATGGGCGGTGATTGCTTAAATTACGGCTGTATTCCGAGTAAAGCATTAATCAAAAGCGCGAAAGTTGCCCATCAAATGCGCCATGCTGAAAACTATGGATTGAACAGCAGCGAACCGACGTTTTCGTTCAAAAAAGTCATGCAACGTATTCACGATGTGATCGCAAAAATTGAACCTCATGACAGTGTTGAGCGTTACAGCAAAATGGGTGTCGATGTGGTGCAAGGTTATGCCAAATTGATCGACCCTTGGACGGTGGAAATTCAATTAAATGAAGGCGGAACGAAACGCTTAACGGCGCGCAGTATTGTATTGGCAACTGGCGCTCGCCCTTTTGTGCCAGATTTGCCCGGCCTAGAAGAGGTGGGTTATTACACCAGCGATACCATGTGGGAAGCCTTCGCTAAATTCGATGAGCCGCCGAAGCGCCTTGTTGTGTTAGGCGGCGGTCCTATTGGCAGTGAGCTGGCACAAAGTTTTGCTCGCTTGGGGTCGACAGTGACGCAAGTTGAGCGCTCGGCTCGCATCATGGGAAGAGAAGACGAAGAAGTCTCTGCTTTAGCGCAAGAAAGCTTAATCCAAGATGGCGTGATTATGCTGACTTCGCACAGTGCCGTGCGCTGTGAAAAAGAAGGTGAAGCAAAGCGTTTGATTGTTGAGCACGAAGGACAGGAGTCGGTGGTTGAATTTGATGCGCTGATTTGTGCGGTTGGCCGCGAAGCGCGTCTTGAAGGTTACGGCTTAGAAAACCTTGGCATTGAAACCAAAGGCACCATCGTTACCAATGATTACCTTGAAACACTTTATCCGAATATTTTTGCCGCAGGCGATGTGGCTGGGCCTTATCAATTTACTCACGTAGCGGCTCATCAAGCTTGGTACGCGGCGGTGAATGCTTTATTTGGTACCTTTAAAAAATTCCGTGTCGATTATCGAGTCATTCCTTGGACCACCTTTGTTGATCCTGAAGTCGCGCGAGTCGGCTTGAGTGAGCAAGACGCGAAAGACAAAGGCATTGCCTATGAAATGGTGCGTTACGAACTGGATGATCTGGATCGTGCCATTGCAGACAGCGCCGCAAAAGGTTTTGTGAAAGTGCTGACTGCGCCGGGCAAGGATAAGATTCTAGGTGTGACGATTGTGGGCGAGCACGCTGGGGATTTATTGGCCGAATTTGTGTTAGCGATGAAACATGGTCTGGGTCTGAACAAGGTGCTCGGCACCATTCACACTTATCCAACATGGGCGGAAGCCAATAAATACGCCGCAGGCGAGTGGAAACGTGCCCACGCGCCACAGCGTATTTTGAACTGGTTGGAAAAATACCACACTTGGCGTCGAGGTTAGTGTATGAAAACGCTTCGAGTACTGGTTGTTACGCTGCTTAGTGTCATTTTATCTGCCTTGTTTAGCGCGCAGGTGATCGCAAAAGGGTTTGATCATCAAGCATGGGATACCTTGCTCAAACAGCATGTGGTGATGCTCAAGGGCGGTCAGGCAAGCCAAGTGGATTATCAAGGCTTTGCCGATGATAAGTCTCAGCTGAAAAGCTACTTAGCGAGTTTGTCCGAAGTGAGTAACGCTGAGTTTGATGCTTGGCCGAAAGACGAGCAATTGGCTTTTTTGATCAATGCCTATAATGCGTGGACGGTGGCGTTGATTCTTACTAAGTGGCCTGATTTGGACTCGATCAAAGATTTGGGCAGTTTTTTTAACTCGCCGTGGAGCAAGTCTTTTATTCCGTTATTGGGTGAAACGCGTTCTTTGGATGATATCGAACACACCTTGATTCGCGGTTCGGATCGTTACCAAGACCCACGCATTCATTTCGCGGTTAATTGCGCCAGTATCGGTTGCCCGGCGCTACGAAATGAAGCCTATACCGGAAAGTATTTAGATACTCAGTTAGGCGAGCAAACTCGGCTTTTCTTGGAAGATCGTAGTCGAAATCGAATAGATAACGGCAAGTTGGCGCTTTCATCGATTTTTAAATGGTATCGAAAAGACTTTGAAAAAGGCTGGCAAGGTTATTCGTCGTTGGAACAGTTTCTGGTCGATCACGCCGCCGATTTGTCTTTAAGCCCTGAAGAGGTTCAGAAGCTAAAAGACAAAGATATGACTATTCGCTTTTTGGATTATGACTGGGCGTTAAATAAAACTTTATAGATCTGTTCTAGTGACATTCGAAAAGTTCTTCATCATTTCCCAAAAAATATTCGCCTGATAACTTTGTGTTTGATGGCGTAAACGAATCATAAAAATAGGCAGCTGATTTTGTGAGGTGAAATTTTCTACTTCCATTGGCACTAGTTGACCATTATCTAACTCCGACTGAATGCAGTGTTTTGGCATTCTCGCCCAGCCAAGACCGTGTAATAGTATGGCTTTTTTTGCTTGAAAATCATTTACATACCAACGTTTCCCCGTTGGTAGTACGTATTGATGTCCGTTCTCTGGTGCGTTTTCTGCCGTATTCGTCACTAAAATTTGTGGGATTGAATACAGTGACTGTTGTTTTATTTTGGCGTCGTTTGCACTGAGTGTGGCGAGTAAATCGGGATTGATCACGGCCATCATGGTGATTTTGTTTAGCTCGATAAAAGCGTGCCGGTCATCGAGTCCGTATCTTGGGCCAATAGCGATTTCGCATTTGTTCTTGACGAGCTTTTCTTGCACGCCATAGAGATGATCTGTGGTGATGTCTAAGGCGATGTCAGCATGCTGAAGCTGAAAAGCTTTGATTCGGGACATGCAGTCATCGTCTAGCGCCATTTGGCTTAAACAGAGCTGTAGTGGCGCTTCTGTACCTTGTGCGAGGTCGTGACCTAAGTTTTCCAGTTGTAAAACTTGAGACATGAGCTTTTTGCTTTGCTGGAAAAAAGCATGACCTTCGGCGGTCAGCGTTGGGCGATAACTGTTACGATCAAATAATAAAATTCCGTATTGTTCTTCTAAGGCTTTTACGGCCGCGCTAATCCCCGGTTGAGTCTTATGGATCGAATCGGCCGCAGAGCGAAAACTTCCCGTTTCGACCACAGCAATAAAGGCTCTTAACTGATCCAGTTTCATAAAGCTCACTACATGATTAGTAACTATGATCGTTTTAATAATAAAACGAGATTATTTATTGTTCATTATATGTCTTATCATGGCAATCATTAAAAGAGCCTTACTGTTAGTTTCATGAAGGAGATACATAAGTGGATTCAGCATTCGTCGTGCTATTTTTGGCGGGATTAATTACCGGTTTTTCTAAATTTTCAGTTGGTGGCATGGGCTTGTTGGTGCTGCCTATTGTGATGATCGCCTTTCCTGGGCCTGAAGCTTTAGGGATGATATTGCCGCTTTATATTATTACCGACATTCTGGCAGTGTGGAGCTACCGATCTAAAATTGCATGGGCGGTATTGGCGCGATTTTTACCCTTGGCATTTTTGGGTGTGTTTGTTGCTAGTCGGTTTTTGGCTAACATCGACGCGGATCAATTCGTCAACTTTTTAGGCTTCATGATTATTTTGATGATCGCCTTGGGATTGTATTTGGACTTTCGTCCAGCTTCGTTCATGCAAAAGCCTTGGGCGGCTTATTCAATGGGCTTTTTTGGCGGTATAGTCACCATGATGGCCAACGCTGCAGGTCCTATCTTTAGTCTCTTCTTGCTAGAGCAAAAACTCGATAAGGAAACCTACGTAAGTACTCGTGCTTGGGCATTTTTTATCATTAACGTGCTTAAATTGCCTTTCTACATCAGCCTTGGTTTGCTGTCTGTCGAAAGCACGCAAGCCAGTTTATACGCCATTCCTGGACTGGTCGTTGGTTCATTCATTGGCTATCACTTTTTGAAAAAAGTGAATCCAGTCCAGTTCAAATGGATGATTCGTATTATGTCGACCATCGCCGCTGTGAAGTTGTTTCTTTTTTAGTCATTTATTTTCCCAGTTTGGATAGCATGTCTGGTCGTATAAATTTATTAATAATGATCATAAATAAGATGGAAGGCACGAGCAGAATTAAAGCGGTTATCGAAGCGATCTGATAGTTGCCTTCTATGCTGGCGGTATAAAGCAAAAGCGGTAATGTACTGATATTCGGTGAACCTACGAAGAAAGTGCCAGTAAATTCGTCTAATGACTCTAAAAAGACAAAAATACAGCTGGCGATTAACCCCGGCGCTGCTTGTGGCAACACAATATGGAAGAAGGTATAGAAAGGCCCAGCGCCTAGATTTCTAGAAGCGCGTTCTAGCATGGGATCTGTCGAGGAAAATGCCGCCACACTGATCCAAATGGAAAACATTAAACCATGCACACTATGGACCAAGATCACACCCAACAAGGTGCCATTCAAACCGAAGTCATAAAATAGTCGAGCTATGTTCATGTACACGGTTAGATTTGGAAACGCCTGAGGAATTAAAAACAGTAACATCCAAAAAACACGCAACGGCATACTGCGTTTTGATAGCGCGTAACCAGCGGGAACTGAGACGATTAAACAAACCACCACGGTTAATACCGCAATCAATAAGCTGGTAAATAAAGACCCTGAAACATCGCTGTAAGGATTAAACACTTGCTGCCAATACTTAAAACCCCATTGGCTTGGTAGTGCATGAGGAAAGTACCAGCTTTCTGTTACGGTCCAAATCAGTAGGTTCATGATTGGCCCAAATATCGCCAATGCGAGCAACAATATAAAAACACATTGCAGCCAGAAACTTATGCGCAAAGAACGTATGTTTAATGTCTTTAGCAAGTTGCTGTTTAGTGAATAAATCATCAGTTCGCCCCTTTTTCTTTTAGATTTTGGCGCAGATAAAACCAAGCCAATCCTGCGCAAATACAGTACGACACTAAACCTAGTGCGTTCGCGACGTGATAATCGCCATAAGAATTAATACGGAACGCCATGTCCGCGGTCATCATAGTGGGCGAGCCCGTTCCTATCATGAGAGGAACTGACAATACCGACATCATGGTGACAATGGATAAGACCATAGCGACACCAAGCGTCGGGACGATTTGTGGCAAGATGATTTGAAATAAAATACGAAAACGTGACGCGCCTAAATTACGCGCAGCTCGTATTTGAGAATCGTCTAAGGCGGCCATCGCGCCTGAAATTAACAAGGTTGAAAAAGCCAATTGCTTCCAAACAAAGGTAATAATAATGCCGCTCCAACCAAGGAAAGACACGGTATCCATGGGTGTTAATAAGCCAGAAGCGACAAAGGCATTGTTCATTAAGCCATTCTTTGCCAAAAAGCTTCGCATCATTTGCGCGGTAACAATAAAGGGAATGAACAAGGGTAAGCGATAAAGAAAGCCCAGTGTTTTAGACAAAGAGCGAAAAGGCGATAAGGTAATGAGAGCGGCTATGGTGATGGATAATATCGCTAAGATGGCGACTGAGATCAGCACAATGATGATGGTGAAGAGGATGTCTTTTGAGTAAAGCTCGAAGGCTTTTTTCAAATGGGCGAGAGTGAATTCGCCGCTGTCTAATGTAATGGCCGAATAGAGTGAGAAGCACAAAGGGTATAAAAAGAAAATACCAACCATGAGCGCTGCTGGGGCGATTAACCAAAGATGATTCTTGAGTAGATTGGGTGATGTCGTTTGACGCATGTTTATTTCCAATAACCAACACGAGATAAAATGGCCCCGAGCAGCTTAATTTAGAGTATCAGCGCTCAGGGCTTATGTTTAACGTATTTCTGTCACTATTATTTAGTTAGAAACGTTACGCTCGTAACCTTCTTTGATGTCATCAAAGTACGGCCCAATCGGGAAGCTCTTACCATATTTTGATAAATCGCTCGGTGTGATTTCCGCGAACAGTTTTTCCCATGTCGCGTTATCAAGCTTGGCTTTTACATAGTTAGCGTCGATCCCTGGATACCAGTTAAATTGCTTCACAATACCGTCGGCTTGAACTTCTGGGCTGGTTGCTAATTCAATGAATTCTCGTGCCAGTTGTGGGTGCTCAGCTTTGGTTGGTGTTACGTAGTACATTGGCTGCCCAGGCATACCCGGAGCAATCAGAGAGAGCTTTAATGATGGTGGAATCTTGCCTTGCTCTTTCCAGCTGTAAAACATGTCTACCCACACAGGCCCCATGAAGATTTCACCACGGTTTAGCATGTCTAATGTGCCAGCGTTACCAGGTGTGAAGGTGATGTTTTTGTTGAACTCTTTAAGTTCGGCAAAAGCTTTGTCCCAAGAAGACTCAACGCTTTTGTCGTATGGCATAGAAGACAATTTGTTGGCATCTGTGCCATAAGCGTAAATCCAACCGGTCACGAAGCTCACCCCAGACATGCCGTTTTTTATGCCGTTGTAACCAAAAGATTTAGGGTGTTGCTGTGTCCATTTCACTAATTCATCGTATGACTTAGGTGGTGTTGTAATAAAGTCGCTGTTGTAAGCGATGGCGGTTTGGCTATGGAACATAGGCATAACGTAACCGTCGACATCGATACCTAGAGCATTTGTTGCGCTATCGCGGGAAACCATTTTGCCTGTATTTATATCGCTGCGGTATTTTGAAAGCAGGCCATTTTTGACCAGTTCACCGCCAATTTGTTGATGCACTACGGCTACATCAATATCCCATTTATCAAGGCCACTATCATTTTGAGCCGATAACTTTTCCATGATTTTGTGGGAACCTGCATCACCAGGACCTGTACCAACAACGTTTACCTTAACGCCTGGGTGAGTTGCCTCAAATTTTGGCGCAAGGTACGTTTTCACATAATCCACCATGTTTTGACTACCAGCAGAGGCCACATTGAGCGTGGTTTCTGCATGTGCAAAACTGGAAAATTGAGTGAGGCCGATAGCGGCAAGTACGGCGATGTGAGTTTTAGCAAACATGATTCATCCTCATTGATTTGGCAGAAACGATATTGGTTTTTTGATGGTCAGAATGTTTCTCTTTTTTAGCGAAAACATGCAGAGCATCGATGGGAATATGTAAGGTAACGGGAGTGTGCTCAGGCAGATTCTGATCGTGATCAGCCTGTATGGTGTGCTTCCCGCAGCGCACACTAATTTGGTAGTTATTGCCAAAAAAAACACTTTGTTCGACCTGGCCGCTGATAATTAAACCTGTATTGAAATCAGTGCTTTCGGACGTTGGCTGTGCTGATAAAACAGCACTTTTGCTACGAAAATAAATGTCTAGTTGATCAGCATGGTTACTGAGGTTTAGGCAGAAAGCATCATCATGAGTTGGCCATTCGATATGATTCTCCGCGCCCATAAAGTCGGCAACAAACGGCGTGCTTGGGTGGTGGTAAATTTCTTCTGGGGTACCGATTTGTTCTATTTTGCCTTGGTTTAATACGGCAATTCGATCTGCCATGACCAAGGCTTCTTCTTGATCATGGGTAACAATGAGCGAGGTAAAGCCAAGTTGCTTTTGTAGCGCTTTGATTTCGTGACGGACGCTTAATCGGACCTTTGCATCAAGATTGGATAGAGGTTCATCTAATACCAAGACATCGGGCCGGATCGCTAAAGCGCGAGCCAATGCCACTCGTTGACGCTGTCCTCCTGACAAGGCGGTGACTTTCTCATGGTCTAAGCCATCCAGCTTTACGATGCGTAATAGCTCGGCGACTCGAACATCGATATCTGCTCGCTTGGCTTTTTGAACTTTTAATCCGTAGCCAATATTTTGCGCGACTGTCATATGAGGCCACAGGGCGTAGCTTTGAAAGACCATAGTGATATTGCGTTTTTCGGCAGGCAACTGAGAAACAGCACGATTACCCGCAAAAATTTCGCCATGGCTAACAGGAACAAAACCGCATAGCGCATTGAGGAGTGTAGTTTTTCCACAACCGGATGGTCCAAGTAATGCAATCATCTCGCCTTGCTCAACGGTTAAATTGATGTTGTCTAATATCAATTTTTTACCGTAACCTGCCTGTAAGTTTTTTATGTGTAAGTGCGCCATTCCTTCTCTTTACTCCAAACCGATAAAAGGTCGATAAAATGAGCGCCGGTAGGTTTTTTTAAGTTTTTTTCAAAAAATGAACACGTGTTCAGTGTTTTGTAAAAAAAATGCAATCTCTAACCGACATTATGGTGGCCTACTTTGTCGGATCTTTATGACAATTTAATTAAGCTAAAAAGACATCTTGGTGAGACAGTATGAAAATTGACGTGATTGGCAGTGGCAGTGCGTTTTCAAAACGCAATAATACTTCCTCGATTAGAATTATAGATTGTCAGAAAAACCAATGGCTTATCGACTGTGGGCCGACGGTTCCACGAGCCATTTGGCAACGCAATATCGATGTGAATGATATACAGGTAATTTATTTTACTCACATTCATCCTGACCACAGTTCCGGGCTAGCTGCGTTGATTAATCAATGGAAAAGTTTTAAACGTACTGAACCTTTGACCATTTTTTGCCAAGCAGAACAGCGCCAACCTCTTCAAGCGCTGGTGGATTTGGCTGTGTGGCCAGAAACTCATGTGTGTTTCGATATTCATTGGCAGGATATTACTGACGGATTCGAATGGAAGCATTGGCAAATTCGTACCGCGAATACCCAACACGAAATGTCGAACAAAGCGATTCGTATCACTGTTGATGAAAAAACGCTGTTTTACAGTGGTGATGGGCGTCCTACCTTAGCCAGTCAAGTGCTTATGAAAGGGGCTGATATCGCTTTTCAGGAATGTGCGTCTTTTGCTGCATTACCAGATGACTCCTCTCACGGTGATTTACCTGATTGCGAACGATTGCTGGTCGATACAGAAGTCAAAGCGTTAGGTATTTATCATTGTTTTGATGAAGCGATACCGAGCTTGCTTAATGCGCTGGCTGATATTCCTGACATGTTTTTGAGTCGAGATGGTTTGCAACTGGATTTAGATAATCTCGATCTCAGCGAGAAGACCTTCAATTTGCTTTCCATAGGGCAAGGAGACAAGTTGTGACAAATTCTAGACGTGGTCGTTCTGCGTCAGCCGAGGATGTTGCGAAGCTTGCTGGCGTGTCGCGTGCGTCGGTGTCTCGGGTGTTTAGTGATCAAGGCAATGTCGCGCGAGAAACCCGTGAAAAAATATTACAAGCGGCAAATGAGCTTGGTTACCAAGTCAATTTTTTAGCTCAAGGCTTAAATCGCAAACGCAGTCAGTTAATTGGCGTGGTTGTAGCGCGTTTGAGCGATCCTTTTCGTAGTAGTTTGTTAGAAGGGTTGTTGAGTGAAATCCAAAGAAAGGGCTATCAAGCGTTGGTGACGGAAGTTCGTGATGCCAATGAGCTGGAAATGACCATCCGACGCTTTACACAGTTTCGAGTCTCGGGCGTGGTCGTCACGTCCGGCCAGCCTCCTGCTGATTTGGTTAAAGAATGCGTGCAGCACAATATCCCTGTGGTTGGCATTAATCGTCACATGGACATTCCTTATGTGGACTTCGTTTGTTCCGACAATAAAATGGCGGCTTCTCTTGTTGCCGAGCAGTTCATTCGTTGTGGTTGTAAATCTATTGGTTGGTTGAATTATAAGGAATCTACTTGGTCTGGTATCAATCGTGGCAAGGTGTTCTACCAAGTAATGGTTGAAAAAGGCGCTTGCGATGAGAGTGATTTACTTCAGATTACAGCCGAGATGGATGGTTACGAAGGTGGAAGGCAAGCGGCTCATCGGTTTTGTGAGCAAGGCAAAATAGTCGATGGTGTTTTTTGTGCTAATGCTCAATTGGCCTGCGGTTTTTTAGATGGTATGCGCGAAAATGGCTTCGATGCGCCTGCTGATTTTCACATTATTGGCTTTGATAATACACCGCAAACTGCGCAATATAGTTACCGCCTGACAACTATTCATCAGGATGTCTTGGAAACCGCAAAGCGTGTTTTATCTCGCTTAGAAGCCAGAGGGCAAGATCCGCATATTGTTCAGAGTATAGAAGAGATCCCGGTCAAATTGGTGATTAGAAATACGTCGCCAAACTTTGAGCCGACCATGATAAGGGCAAAATAACATGCAAGATGAATATCAGGTTTTAGAATCCGCGATCAAACAAGCCGGACAACGTGCTCAAACCATTCGTCAGTCGGGGCTGTCAGTGACTACGAAAGGCCGGCAAGATTTTGTTTCACAAGCAGATATAGCCGTTGAAGACGAGTTAAAACAAGTGATTCGCTCCTTGTTTCCGGAAGATGGTTTTTTAGGTGAAGAGAGTGGTTTGATTCAAAGCGTAGATGCAAACACCAGCGGTGTATGGGTAATCGACCCGATTGATGGCACCACAAATTATGTTCAAGGTATGGATTATTGGTGTGTTTCGGTCGCTTATGTAAAAAATAACGAGATCCAGGTGGGCTTTGTTTATGCGCCTGATCGTGATGAATTTTTCATGGCAAAAAAAGGCCAAGGGGCGTATTTAAATGGTGCTCGGTTAGCTATTCATGATCCTGAAAAAGGTCAGGCTATTATTGGTTTGGGTCGTTCTAATCGTCGACCCGTACAAGAATATTGCGATCTTATCTTGATGTTAGATACACAGAATGTTGAATATCGACGTTTTGGCGCTGGTGCTCTTATGCTTGCTCATGTGTCATCTGGGCTTGTTCATGGCTATTTCGAATCTCATCTTAATAGTTGGGATGCTTTGGCGGGACTGTTGTTAATCAAAGAATCAGGCGGGCAGGTAACAGATTTTCTTAATAATGATGGGCTGCTAAGTGGTAATCCTGTTTGGGCTGCGAGTCCGCAGTTATGGGAGAATTTGAACAAGCTTCTATTTTTGGTATAAAAATCTAGAGCAGGCAAGGGCTGGTTGTTTTCGTACAAAAAGCACACAAAAAAGCTTTTTTACAAGCTTGTTATTCGTTAGGTTGTTCCGTATTACTATGTGGTAGGCAGTAACTTCTGCATTAAGCACGCTATTCCACGGATATTGTATGAAAGACAGCCAGAACAATGAGGTTCGGTTAGAGGATATTCTAAATACCACGCCAATTGCTGTTAGTTGGTCAAGTTTGTCTTCTGGTCGTATTGAATATATCAATAAAGCATTTAGTGAGCTTTTTGGTTTTGTTTTGGGTGATATTCTTGATATCGAAAGCTGGTTCTTACGTGTTTCTCCTCAACCTGAATATTACCAAAACGTCATTGCACCTTGGATTCATGAATACCGTGATAATGCATCTGCGCATGACTTAAGCGCTACACTGTTTTGCAAAGATAACTCTGTTAGACATATCAGTATGTGTTTTTCCACGATTGGGGATAAACAACTTTGGTATTTTAATGACATCACAGATCATTGGGTGGCTGAAGAGCGATTACGTGCCCGCAGTGACATGTTGGAAATGGTGGCTAAAAGTTCTGCACTAAAAGACATTCTTAATGTGATTGTTAAGCAGATTCAACAAGAAAGCCCGCTTTCGTTATGCAGTGTGTTGTTGTTTGATAAAGACGAGCAATGTCTAAGGTTGGGTGCAGCTCCTAGTTTTCCTGATGTTTATAACCAAGCTATTGATGGTGTGAAAATAGGCTTAAATGTTGGATCTTGTGGTACCGCCGCGTATTTAGGGCAACGCGTCATTGTCGAGGATATTTATGATCATCCCTATTGGGCGGATTATATTCAGCTCGCCCGTCAAGCCGAAGTCGCAGCTTGCTGGTCTGATCCTATCATGTCGTCAAAAGGGGATTTATTAGGTACTTTTGCCATCTATAAACGTTTTTCTTCAACACCTTCAGAAAAAGATTTTGAATTGATTAATTTTGCCAGTAATTTGGCGAGTATTGCGATCGAAAGTTTTCGGGCACAAGAGGCACTTCAAAAAAGAGCGTATTTTGACCATTTAACTGAATTGGCAAATAGGGGCTACTTTTTTCAGCAATGTGAAACGCTTCTTAATCAGTCGAGAGAGAAGCATTTTCCGCTCGCTATTTTAATGATGGATGTGGATCATTTTAAAAAAGTAAATGATGAGTTCGGCCATAAAACAGGGGATTTAGTGCTACAAATGCTTGCACAGATGAGTCTGTCGATTCTCAGGCGAGACGATCTTATTGCTCGAATCGGTGGTGAAGAGTTTGCTATTTTACTGCCGTTCACTGAAAAGGACGAGGCTATACGAATTGCTGAGCAGTTAAGGGAGTCAATAGAATCAAGTATGGTATTGAGCCTTGATCATCAGGAAGTATTTTTTACGGTATCATTAGGTGTGGCTTGTCGACAGGATGGCGACTGTACGGTAGATGATATATTGAATAAAGCGGATAAGGCCTTGTATCAAGCCAAAGCGGCTGGAAGAAATTGTGTGTTCTTGGCGATGCCTCAAAGCAATACTTTGTTTTAACTGGTTTTTCTCTTTTCTATAGCACTATCGATGCTCTTCATTAATGGTTTTTTAGCTCTAATTCTGCCAAAATCTCCGCCCTTTTGAACCGTTTAGCGACAGAATATATGAGTCAAAATAGTCAGGTTAATGACATGAAAAACTACCTTGGAGCCTATAGCCCTCAAGTTCAACAGCAGGCGCAAAGTTTGTTGGAGGCGGAAAAATCAGGTGAATGGTTGCTAAAAAAATACCCTGACGTTCATGGACTTAACGGAACTCGTGCTCTGTATGAATACGCAATGGATCTCAAGAATGAGTTTATGCGCAGCTCCCCGCCAATCAGTAAAGTCATTTATGACGATAAGATACACATCATCAATAATGCCCTTGGGTTGCATACTTTTGTGTCTAGAATGCAGGGCAACAAGTTAAAGGCGAAAAATGAAATTCGTATATCGTCTTTATTTCGACGTATTCCTGAACCTTTATTAAAGATGATTTTGGTGCATGAACTCGCACATCTCAAAGAAAAGGATCACAACAAAGCCTTTTATAAGCTTTGTTGTTATATGGAGCCAGATTATCACCAATTAGAGTTTGATTTACGTCTATATCTCAGTCATCGAGACCGCTTCGGTGACCTTTGGTCTTGATGGCCTTGCTGTAACTATATCTTCAATTTCGAATAGATCCTGCCCTGAAGAACTGCCTTCATAAGAGAGAATGGTTCTCGATTTCTTGATTTTCTTATTTTTTACACTTTCTTTGTAAACCTCTACATATCTAGCTTCTAGATTGAAACTACCTTATTTTTAAAACGATGTTTTATTATTTTAAAATTTTCATAGCAAAAATACTTTCAAAAAATCAAATAAGGGTTTAAATTAAAACTTCAACCCTATAAAAATAAAACGGTGTTTTGATATGAAGATTAAAATTGTATCTGCAGCAGTCCTGATTGGGCTAACCAGCGTTGCAGCTCATGCAACAACGATTAATATTCGTCATGAGTACGTTCCTGAATACGATGGACAGGATCAAGAAAATAAAGATCGTATTGAAGTCAGTCATCGATTTGCCAATGGCATTGGTTTTGGTGTAGAAGCAAAATGGGGCAGCGCTAAAGGTGCAGATCCTTTCGATGAACTAAGCGGCAATGGTCAGCAAACGAATATCAGCTATCGCTATAAAATCTCTGACACGCTTACTTTAACTCCGCAGTACAAGTGGGAATCAGGTTCTGACAAAGTAGGTCATCAGTTTAATTTAAGTCTTGGTTATAAAGTAAATGATGATTGGTCTGTTGGTTTCCGTCATCGCTATCATTACGATAAGTTAGCTGATAAGACGAAACAAAACTCTCATTACAACCGTTGGACTTTCTCTACTGGGTACAAAGGTATTGAGGATTGGGGTTTTGGAGCATCAGTTGATTACACTTTCAACCAAGAAAGCTCAGGCCCAAGATGGAAAGGTGACAAGTCAGGCTTTTCTGAAGTTAATTTCACCGGCGAATACAAAGGCTTTAAAAGTGGTTGGAGCCCATTTGCAGAAGTTGGTATGAAACCCTATAAATCTGGCGATACCTACAGTTATAAAGGCGCGCAGGTTAAATCTAATGATAGCTGGCGCCCTGTGTATAAAATTGGCGCTAAATACAGTTACTAAGCGAACTAGCCTTTAATTCAAGCACTGTAAAGGCCTATTTTTCTTCCCTTTTAGATAGGCCTTTATTTGCTAGTATCATTGTATGTATTGAACGCATAACGACGGAAACAGAAAGGGGATAACTGCCACCGTGTTATGGTTCAATATTTAGCGAGAGTATTAAAAGCTTTGGGAAACTAATAATGCTGCTGTATAGCCTTGTGTACGGTTTTTTGCTTTGAACTCTTTGTAAGCATGGAACGAGACAAAAGGCAGGCCTGGCCTGAAGAAACTAAGCTCTGGTCCTATTGCTACCACTTCCCCTTTGTTGCCATTCACAATATTGCTGCTTGCTGGTGCTTTGTCATCGGTTAGTTGTTTGTAGTAAAAACCACCCAGCCCAACTGTCCAATCAGTTAAATGCTGACCAATAGCAAACTCATGCCGGTATTCAATCCCGCTTGTGTAGTTGGTGTCTTTGTTTTCAGTATTGATGTCTAACTGGAAGCTAGAGGAAATTTCAATTTCACTGTCTGTCATGTAAGTGAAGTTAAATGCAGGAGAAAAGGTCCAGTGATTTAGGCCTGTTGTGATGGTATCGTCTTTGCTGTAATGACCCGTTGGAATTTGTATTTGCAATTGTGTATTGGTTGCTAGATTTTCTGATGGATGCCACTGCAAAATGTAAGGCACAATTTGAATATCAGCGATACTAGAATCTGATCCGACTACCGAAATATTTGAATTAGGCACTTTGCCGTCAATATCTAAATCCAAAAATGGGATAACGATTCCGTATCCATAGTTGGCACCTTGAAACTGGGTATCTGTCATCTTTATGTAAGTGAGAGATAGCGCCTTCACTGTTTGTGAAAAGTCACTTAGATTTTCGTCGCCCTTACCATTTAAATTTTTATTTGCTTTGTAAATCGATCCTCTTATAGAAAAAGCACCGATATCTGTTACTGGAGGCATATAGCCAGCGCTAAAACCATAAATGCCTGGAGCTGTACTTGGTGCACCATTTTCAGTGGCGAGTACTGAACCTGATATGACTAGGCCTGCACTGATACCGACGATTGAGTTTAATTTAAATCTATTCATACATTCCTCTTTTATTTTTATTAGTTGTAGTGGAGAAGCATGCCTAGAGTTGAGTATTAATTCATATCCCATATAGGATAGTTGGTGGTTTTAATTGTTTATCTTTGTAACTAATTAGAATGGTTTGTTTATATGAAATGTTTATTTCTGTCTTATAAGGAGCGATGAAAACTAGGGAGAGTAAGGAAAATCTTGATACATGCAAAACGATGGGGCTTCCGATTAGATCAGAGGCTCCATCGTTTATCATAAAAATATTGGGTTTTTATTGGGCACCATTTCCTTGCGCGTTTGGCATTCTGAAGTCGGGTTTTACCTCTGTTATTTTCTTGGTTAGATAGTTTAGTAGCACGCCATATAGGGGAATAAACAAACCAAGGCTGATGATGAGTTTAAAGCCAAAATCCGCCAGTGCAATTGCTTGCCAATGTTGCGCCATAAATGGATCTGGGCTTTGGTAAAAGGCGATACCGAAGAACGCCAATGTGTCCAAGCCATTACCAAATAAAGTCGATGCCGCAGGTGCAATCCACCACTGCTTAAGTTGGCGTAAGCGATTAAATACTTGAATATCAAGTACTTGACCAAGTAGATAAGCCATCAAGCTAGCAATAGCAATTCGTCCGACAAATGTATTTAGTGATGACAAAGCCCCGAAGCCTTGAAACTCGCCTTGAGCAAACACAACTGACAATACGTAAGAAACGATTAGCGATGGAATCATGACTAAGAAGATGATTTTTCTAGCTAATGCCGCGCCGAAGATTCTTACTGTGAGGTCTGTTGCTAAAAAGATAAAAGGGAAAGTGAACGCACCCCAAGTGGTGTGGAACCCTGATACCGTGAAGGGAATCTGAACTAGATAATTGCTAGAAGCAATGATTAGTAGGTGGAACATCGCAAGGTAGCACAGTGCCTTGCCTTTTTGCGCAGATGTAAAAGTACTCATATTGTGACCTTTTTCGTTTGATTGGGGTGAGGGAACCCAAGTTTAAAATTTAATGACGCTTTGCTTTGACATCTGACCGTAAGGTCAAATGCGGAGCGGAATTATACATGATTCATTTGGTTAAAAAAGCACCAAATGTAATAAATCGCATTTGATCAGCTGAAAGTTCGTGGAAAAAAACAATTACCGTGTCTTTTAGTGTATTAACCCTTTGTATGGTTTCAATTCTTTGACTTTAGTGGATAGCCAATACGTGAGATCCAGTTGTGGTAGCACCAGCCAAACAGAATAATAAGCAAGCATCCAGATAGAACCGGTGAGAGTAAAAAACCCCATGACACTTTCAGTGATAGTACTAAAAGAGGGTTCGCGCCTGCCGGAGGATGAAGTGTATTGGTTAACATCATCAAGGAAACGCCGACTCCAACACTTATTGCCATGGTTAATGGGGTTACATCCCAGAATTGTAATGCGATTAATCCTATTGTGGTTGTTAATAAATAACCGCCCAGAATATTTTTGGGTTGAGCTAAAGGGCTTTTAGGTAGGGCGAACAGGATAACCATAGTTGCGCCAAAAGGCGCCATCATACCAAGATACTCTGGTGCAAGCTGAGCGCCTTGGGCAATCATAAAGATACACAGTGTTGCTCCAATCCCCGCTAGGCAAATAGTAAAGAATCTCGATTGATAAAATGAAGTGAAAAAGTTGGATAGCATGAACGGATTCCTCTTGAACGTTGTTTATCGTCGGTAAATACAGGTAGACCGATTTGTCTCTCTAATGGTAGACAAGTCTGTTCACTCATGTCAATATTCTTTTTCGACTAGGGAGAAGTGAAGTGACTAAACCTGACTTATTAATACACGCCGCGTTTAAGCTTTTTTATCAACATGGCATTCATGCTGTGGGAATAAATCTGATTTTGTCGGAAACCGGTGTGGCAAAAAAAACGCTCTATCATCACTTTAGTAGTAAAGATGATTTGGTTGAAGCTGTGCTGATTTACCGAGACCAGATCTTTATGGATTGGCTAACATCCAGAATGATGGCGGCTGGGGAAGGAAAAACCGCTGTTTTAGCCTTGTTTGATGCGCTTGATGATTGGTTTCATGACAAAATTGAGGTGTTATCGCCATTTAAAGGCTGCTTTTTCGTAAAAGCCAACGGGGAGTTTTCTGATCATGTGGTTAATGAAATATGTCAGCGTCATAAGCAAAATATTACGTCTTTTATTCAAGCGAATCTTGTGGGTTCTACAGGTAAGTTGGCTCCAGCTGATTTGGCACAGAGTATAAGTGTGCTTAAGGAAGGAGCGATTGCACAGGCGTATGTAGCGGGTGACCTAGATGCTGCTAAGAGAGCAAAAGCAATGGCTGTTGCTCTCTTAGGTTAATCTAAAAAATCTGTACCTAAATTGCTAATTAATCTTCGTCGTCTGAACTGTTAATACGAGCTAAACGGTCTTGTTCTTCTTCGAAGGCTTCTTTGATTTCTTGTAGTACGGAATCGACATCGGCTTCTTCTGTTGGCTCTTCGAATAGACCTGTCAGTTCGGTGTGCGGCGTTAATTTACCGGCTTCAAATAACGCCCAGATTTCTTTGGCGTATTTGGTCTCAAGAAGTTCTGGCGCGAACATGCCGTAATAATTGCGCATATTATTTACGTCACGTTCTAGCATCCATTCGGCATTATTATTTGCTGCTGCATCAACGGCCTGAGGAAGATCTATAATCACAGGGCCGTGAGAATCAACCAATACGTTAAATTCAGATAAATCACCGTGGATCAAACCAGCACACAACATGCGGACAATATCTTTGATGATAGTATCGTGATCTCGTTTGGCTTGCTCTTCTGTCAGTACTACATCATTGAGGCGTGGTGCTACTTCACCGCTATCATCGGTAACGAGCTCCATCAATAAAACGCCATCAAAGCATCCATAAGGAGTTGGAGCGCGAACACCAGCAGCCGCTAATCGATACAAGGCATCGACTTCAGCGTTTTGCCAAAGGTTCTCTTGCTCATCTCGGCCAAATTTAGAGCCCTTTTCCATAGCTCTAGAACGACGGCTATTGCGGACTTTTCTGCCTTCGCGATATTGCACAGCCTGTTTAAAGCTGCGTTTACCGGCTTCTTTATATACTTTTGCGCAACGGATCTCTGATCCACAGCGTACTACGTAGACAGTCGCTTCTTTTCCGCTCATTAATTGTCGAAGTACTTCGTCTACTAAGCCATCTTCGATGAGTGGTTGTATTCTTTTAGGGATTTTCATGCGGCTCGTTATACAGTGATTAGATGACAAATGAAACTACCAGAAATAGAAAATAGACTTTATCGCTGGTATAGCGGAATCATTTCTACCTTGCAATTAACAAGGCTATTCGTTGGAATCTCGCTTTTTATATTCATTCCTTACTAAATACTCAACCATCTCGTTGATTTTCATGTTTTTTTCTTCAGCCAGTGCATTTAGCTTTTGCTTGGTGTTGAGCGTCATGCTGATGCTGTAAGGTTTTCTACCACTCGATTTTTCACGAAATTTTTTCTGACTCCAAGCCTTTTTCATTTTATCAATGATTAATGCTTTACGGTCTACGTTATCAGATAAATCGATAGTAGCAATAACTGCAGCTTTTTTTTCTGCTTCTGTGGTCGGTATCCAAGCCTGTTTTAGAGGTCTTTGAGTAATATTTTGCAGATAAGACCAAGCCCAGACCCATTGTGATGGATTATTTCCTTCAAGCCAATTGACGATCGTTTCATTAAAACGAATTTCCTGCCATTTCGCTTTCAGTTCTTCGAGTAGGTCTTGCTGTTGTTGTGTATCTGCTTCGCCATGATAAAAAGCATCCAAGATATCCATGTGTCTATCAGCAGCATTGCTTCTTTCGGTATTGAACGCTTTTCCTGAAAGCAATAAGAATGGGTTTTCTTTCGTTGGATCTTGTTCTGATTCGGTTTCTGACTTTTTTGTAGTGCTTTTTAAGTAACACCATGCCCAATTGCATAATCTTTCGTCTTTTTTATCTATCCAGCGGAAATAATTGGAAGGGAGTTGGCTTGCTTTAAACGCAGTACGCATTTGAGTTGCAAAGTTCTGCGGCGCTCTTTTTTTGTTGATTAGATTTTCTAATTCTTCATTCAGCTTTTTTATACGCTCAGCTTGCGAATTACCGCGTAAATTTTTCAAAGATGCGCTTCGAATATTTTTGAGTAAATAGTCATTATAAAAAGTGCACTCTCTTTCAGACGAAGCATCAAGAAAATCAATATTATCTCTAATCATAGCTTTTTATTCCTTTTTGATTTTTTCTTATTCTAAAATGCTATCTATTACTGTGTAGTATGTTTCGTAAATCTTACGTGTATTTGTGTAACCTTACAATAATTTTACAGTGTATTTATTGATATTATAATGATCTCTTAGTCTTTTTTTGATATTAAAATTCAATGGGTTTTTACAAAAACGAGAGCTGTTCTCTATAGGAAGTATGTTTAAGGAGATGGATAGAGGGCTTGAGGTTTTAACTGTGTTTTTCGATAACTAATGTTAAGTGGATCTCTTTTAGTTGAGTTGGATGGAGTTATTAGAAAAGGAGGACGGAGCTAAAAATGGGCTGAACTGGAAATAGTAATGGAATAATAGCTTTATATATCAAGATGTTTTTGTGCGTAGAGCGATTCTTATGTTTGCTAGAAAGATAATGTTTTTTACTAGATGGAGGTGGGTAGGTGGAAGATATTTAGTGAGAAAAATAGGAGCTAAGTGTTACTCGTGCGAATGGTATTGCGCCCAGATTGTTTAGCTATATAAAGGTGGCTATCAGCGATTTTGAATACAGCCTCTTTTGAAGAAGCTTCATATGAGTATCCAATGCCAATGCTTACCGTAATGTTGGATATGTTGTCGATGACGAGGTTACTGACTGCTGTTCTTAAGTTTTCAGCTAGGGTCATTACTTGCTTTGGCGTTCTATTCAAAGTAAGGACAATAAATTCTTCGCCCCCCCAGCGACCCAGAACATCGTTAGGATGAACTGTTCGGCTGAGTTTACCTGCTATGCTGCTAAGTACTTTATCTCCCGCCAAGTGACCATTTATATCATTGACCTGTTTAAAATGATCAATGTCGATTATTAGAATTGCGTAATTCTTCTTTTGCTCTGTTGAATCTAGATTAAGCTCGTTAAAAACTTTTTCAATTCCTCGTCGATTTAGTACTCGAGTGAGTAGATCGACATAAGCATAGTTTTTGAGTGTGTCTGCTCGTTCTATGACTTGGTCGGTTTTGACTCTGAGTTTAATCACTGTCCATAGCAAGAAAATGTAAATAAGGTGTGCAATGGCAATATTTAAGACAACCCCCATTGTGTCTGCCATTGTGTGGTATTGGATGATCGCTATGTAATGGCCAATGATGGTTACAACAAAGACGATGATGGTTGTGGGGGCGGCTTTTTTGACTTCGAGAAAGAGATAAGCAATGACATAATTTAATCCCAACCACTGCGCCGCGTTTGAAAACAAGCCATTAGCAGCCATGTGATGCCAAATACTTGAGCTAATTAGATAACCGGCAACGATAAAGTAGACAAAAAAATGTAGGCTTTGATGATTGATTTTAGTGGTGATACTAAGGATAAAAACAAGGCTAAAAGCACCTATGCAAATAGGGTAAGCTGCAGCGTCAAAGGACACAATAATTCCGCTTGAAGCATCAATTGTCCATATTGCACTAAAGCCTAAAATAGCGACAACAAGCATTCTTCGAAACAATGTTGGAGACATTGATGAAGTGTTAAGTTGCCTATTTGACGTGCTTTGGAGTTTCATTGCACAAGTAAACTCTGCATATATAGGCCTTATATTTCATATTAAAACCGACGCGCTAACAAGTATTTGATAGCTCTTTTCTTGTTAACGCAGCCTATACTAAACGACAAACCTATTTAATTCATTTTTCAACGACAAGCTTGAATTTTGAAGACGATCTGCTGCTTCGGCAATTTCCTCTGTGCTGTTCCTGTTAAAGATAGCTTGGCTTTCCACATTAGACATTAGTGATAGCACCTGGTGAATATCTCTTAAGACATTAGTTACATTCCCAGAGGTGAATTGCATTTTTTGACGAGTGTCAGACATGGTTGTTGAACTCTCTGTAATGCTGTTTAGCGCCTGAGAAGATTCCTCTAGTAGCTGATTAAACTGGCTTTCGCTGTTTTTCATTTTGTCAGCAACCTTGCTTATCGCTGAGATGATACTGCCAATGGCGATACCAGTATCATTCAAACTGCTTTGAGTGCGGATAGCAAGTTGGCGAACTTCGTCAGCAACAACCGCAAACCCTCGTCCTTCCTCTCCTGCACGTGCCGCTTCAATTGCGGCATTTAGTGCTAATAGGTTGGTTTGGTCTGCTATACCACTGATAGAGGAGAGGATTTTATTAACTTCTTCTGCTTTATGCGAAAGTAAGTTTAATTCGTCAGAAAGTTGTGATTGAGACAATGCTGTTTCATTGATGATTTCGGTTACTTTACCGAAAGCATGCTGCCCTCTTTCTAAGGAAGTAGTTGCACTCTGAGTATCTTTTACCGCCGTTGTTAAATCAGAGTCTGATACTTCTAATAACTGACTAGTCGATACCGCATGCTGGCGGGCTTCATCGACCGCTGATGCAATTTTTTGTGCTGCTAAACGGATTTCTTTACTGCTACCTTGAAGTTGGGAAGATACTGTGGAGTTTTCAATAGCCGAATTAGTTGATGCTGATAGCGTTGATTGAAGCTCTGAAATTAAATGGTTGAAGTCTTCTAGTAATAGACCAATTTCATCTGAATTGGTTTTGGAGCGTAAGGTCAGATTACGTGTTGTCGCAATAGTGCGCATTAGTACTTGAGCTTCGGCGAGAGGCTTCAATATATGAGAAACAAGCCAATAAATAATGGTCGAGGAGATAATGAATATTATAAAGCCGATTATGCTAGATATTATTAAGGTTTTTTGTAATTCCGCTTGTATCCTAGATAGCAGTATATCTGCGCCAGCTACAAATTTTTGACCGTTCTTTGTTGTATAAGGAATAAATATAGATCTGAATGTTCCCCACTCATCTGTATATTCGTCGAATATTGGCTGTGTTCCATTTTGAGAGAATGCCTTTAGTAGCTTGTCACTTGGATCTTCATAGGATGGCAAAGGTGCGGGCAGTTTATTGCTTTCGACTTCTTCTGGATCGGGTGTGTCTAATACAAATACAATATCGTCAGACGTTTTAACCATGGTGTAGATATATTCTACATCTGAGAATTTTAGAACATTGTAGGCTTTTAGTTGTAGAAGGTCTGATTGAGCTACAGTGAAACTACCATGAGAAATTTGGTCGTAAATATCTGCATCAGCTAGTTCTGCCGCGGTATTTGCGGCAAACATGAGGTTACGATCGACCTGATCATATAAGTCTGTTTTGCGAACATCGTAAAGATAAGCTGTATAACAGATACTGGCTAAAGCATTGAGTAGAAGAACTGTTATTAACAGGCGAGACTTAATTGTTGTAAACATGTGATTTCCCTATCGAATACGAAGCTGACAGCTGATTTTTACCTAATAATTATTAGAATAATAACAACGAATTACTTTATTTTGAACGACGTTTTTTATTTGGTTTTTTGTCTTTTGAAGGGTGTATGCCTAGCGCTTTTGCTCTTAATTCTTTTTTAGATGGCTCGCGCTTTTTCTGGGCGTTGTTTACTTTGTTTAGGTCTGGTTCAAAACCTGGTAGCCACTGAGGAACGAATTGCTCACCAACTAGTTTTTCAATGTCTGTTAGTAGATAGCGCTCTTTTTCAGAAACTAGGGTAATGGCAAGGCCTGTTGAACCAGCACGACCAGTTCGGCCGATGCGGTGAATATAGTCTTCTGCGTTGTAAGGTAATTCGTGATTTACGACATATTGTAATTGCTCTATGTCTATACCTCTTGCTGCAACATCAGTTGCTACGAGAGCACGTACTTTGCCTGCTTTAAAATCTGCCAATACGCGATCACGTGCACCTTGGGATTTGTCACCATGGATGGATTGAGTGGCAATACCATCTTTTTCCATTTCTTTGGCTAGCTCGTCAGCGCCTTGTTTGGTACGAGTGAAAATAAGTACTTGTTGCCAGTTTTTAGATCCTATGAGGAACGACAGTAGGGCACTTTTTCGATCTTGATCTACCGCGTAAATCGTTTGCTCGACATGAGTTGCCGTGGTATTTCGGCTGTTCACTTCGATTAATTGTGGGTCTTTTAATAGGGTTTTGCTGAGGGCGAAAATTTCGTCATTGAAGGTGGCGGAGAAAAATAAAGTTTGTCGAGATTCAGGCAGTTTTTTTAATATTCTTTGAATATCAATGATAAAACCCATGTCTAACATGCGGTCTGCTTCATCTAATACTAGGGCTTGTAACTTACTTAAATCAATCAGGTTTTTCATGATGAGTTCAAGTAAGCGGCCTGGGGTTGCAACCAACACATCACAGCCTTGTCTCAATGCATCGAGTTGTACATTTATACTTGCCCCACCATAAGCGACAACCGACTGGATCGGTAGTTTTGCGCTGTATTTAAGGAAGCTAGCATGAACTTGTTGCGCCAATTCTCGAGTAGGCGTGAGTACCAGCACTTGAATGCCTTCAGCAGTATTTGAGTCTTTAGCTCGTAGAATTTGGTGTAACAGAGGTAAAGCAAAAGCAGCCGTTTTCCCTGTACCAGTTTGCGCTCCGGCCATAAGATCTTTTTTCGCCAAGACGGCTGGAATAGCGGCAAGTTGAATGGGGGTTGGTGTTGTATATCCCAGCTCTGTTACTTGCTGAATAATGTCTTGATGAAGTCCTAAAGACGCAAAGCTCATGGATGTCTCGCTTATTTTTAAGGTGCAAATTGAGGGCGCTAGTGTAGCACTTTGCTGACATTTCAGAGTTGTTTTTTGATTTGATTTTAGAAGGTTATTGTTTTTAGAAGACAAAAAAGCAGAACCTCGTGAGTGCTCTGCTTTTTTGTTGATTTGAATATCTGGCGATTACTTAGCGGTACCGTAATCCATAACCAGCTCGTTGTTTTTCTTCCATCTTGCTTGTTCTTCTTCCGTTGCTTTTGGAGAGAAAAAACCTAGCTGAGCATAGATGAGGCCTAGAACGGGAGAAATCCAACATGCGAAGGCTAGAGGGATATAAAGTAGATTCTCGAAATTGCCATCGCCAATACTCAAACCCAATGCACCGATAACGAAAGCACCGCCAGCATTCCAAGGCACAAGAGGAGAAACTAAGGTGCCGCCTTCTTCGATTGCGCGAGAAAGGTTAAGCGTTGAATATTTCATTCCGCGATATACTGGCGCATACATACGACCAGGTAGAGCGATGGATAGGTAAGGGTCGCCTGCGACAAGGTTGGTTGCAACCGATGTTAGTGTGGCTGACGTCTGAACACCTTTGAATGTTGTTACTTTAGTCATGATGGCGCTGATAATGGCTTCTAGACAGCCTGTTCTTTCAAGTGCGCCACCAAAACCGAGTGCGATCAAAATCAAGGATATAGTCCACATCATAGATTGGATGCCGCCGCGATTTAGGAGGCTGTTAATCGCATCAGAGCTTGTGGTGATGGAGTAACCGCTGTTCGCATAAGTTAAAATGTCATGGATGCCTGCGCCTTGTGTAAACACTGCAACAATTGCACCTGCAATAACACCCGCGAATAAAGATGGAATCGGCGGCATGCGTCTAACAGCAAGTACAATAACGACTAAAGCCGGAGCCAGTAACCAAGCAGAGATTTCGAAGTTTCTTTGTAGGGACGATGTGATCGCAGTGATGCGTTCAAAAGAACCATTGTCGTTGTCGATTAAAGTAAAGCCTGCGATTAAATAGATAACCAAAGCAATTAACATCGCTGGGATAGTGGTTGGCATCATGTTTTTGATGTGGGAAAACACATCAGTGCCTGTCACTGCTGGTGCTAAGTTAGTGGTATCGGAAAGAGGTGAAACCTTATCACCGAAGAAGGCACCAGATACAACTGCGCCGGCAGTCCAGTACATTGGAATTTCAAAACCTGCACCAATCCCCATTAGGGCTAGGCCGACTGTGCCGACTGTTCCCCAAGATGTACCCAAAGATAGAGATACAACGGAACAAAGAATCATTGCCGCGGCTAAGAATATTTGTGGTGATAGTAATGTTAGTCCGTAATAAATCAAAGTAGGGACGGTACCGCTGGCAATCCAAACCCCGACCAACATGCCGACTAAAATCAATACGGATACAGAAGGCATAGATACGTGGATTACATGAAAAATTCCTTCTTCAATTTGCTTCCACTTTAAGCCCTGTTTAATACCAACTAACGCTGTAATGGCTAAGCCAATAGCAAGAGGTATATGCGGTGTGAAATCACCAAAATAGAAGATTTGCACGCCGAGTAAAGCAAGAGTGAGTATTACAGGGACAAGAGCAAGCGCAAGGCTTGGCTTCTGTGTCTCTGATTGTTGTGTGCTGACAGCCATATGTTGTTCCTTTTTTCTTTTTTATTGAGTTCGGATAAAGGAAATTGACATGGTGAAATGTCATATTCCATTTTTCTTAATTAATGTTGTAGCAGGAAGGGATAATTAATTCACAAACAAGTCGTAATACTTTGTATGAACAATGTGAAATAGAAATAGCGAAAAATTCCTTGTTAAATCCGTATTTGATTAGGGAGCATTAAATATCACGAGTATTTTTTTAATGACTTGATGACAAAAAATATGGCGAGAAACCTTATTTAAAAACCATATCGAATGAGATACTCATATCTATTGCTCTATTACTGTGCATGATAAATCGGTCAGTTAATCCTAAATAAGGTAGAAAGAATCATCAATGATGACGTATTGATCAAGGGATAAACGAAACTGCACCAAGACTGAGCTGAGCAAAAAAAATGCTGTGTTTTGTGGCTTTGTTATCACTTCTTAGAAAAAGCGAATATCAGCATATATTTGCTCTGTGATAGCTTTCGTTACGAAATGGTTTTATTTAATGATAGGATTGAAATTAATATTAACAGCTGTTTACATAGTGCAGATCTATTTACATTTCGTTGATATTTTTTAGAAATATTATGCTCTTATCTTTTCTTGGCTTAATTGTTATAGTTCATTGAACAGGTCATGAGATGGCTTGTTTAATATTAAAAATAACGATAATAAAATGATCATGAAACACTTGATTTAACTTTTACCTTTTGTAGTACTTAGCTATGTTAATGTCAGACATTAAAATTCTCGTGGTTGACGATTCTAGCGTAATCAGAGAAACACTCGAAAGCTACTTTGCAGAAGAAGGCTATACAGTCTCAGGGGCTGATACTGCTGAAGCCGCTGAACAGTTATTGAGTGAGCAAGAATTCGACCTTATTCTTCTAGACATTCGTTTACCTGGTAAAGATGGATTGACTCTGACCCGCGAATTACGGAGCCGTTCAGAAGTCGGAATTATTTTAGTAACAGGTAAACAGGACGATATTGACCGCATCATAGGGCTAGAGTGTGGAGCCGATGAGTACGTTTGCAAACCTTTTAATGCACGAGAAGTCTTGGCTCGTGGTAAAAACCTCATTCGCCGCGTTAGGAATCAGAGAGAGCTTGCTAAAAAACCAATAGAAGAACCCGTTTTTCGTTCGATTGGGACATGGCAATTAGATACATCACGCCGTATTTTGCTTAAGTCTGACCGCAGTGTGAGCCAATTAACCGAAGGTGAATTTCAGCTTTTGTTAGCGCTTAAGGCAAATGAGGGGGTTGCCTTAACGCGTGATCAACTTATGGACCGAATCAAGAATCGCACATGGAACGCTACAGATCGCACTATTGATGTTTTAATAGGCCGAATTCGCCGTAAGTTAAGCGAAGACCCGCATTGCCCACAAATGATTATTACCGTTCATGGTGTTGGCTACCTCCTTAGTAATAACCCTCAAGACGATTTGTAATGCGAGCGGTGATAAGGCGATTATTTGTGGTGAATGTTAGGAAAAAAAACGTTCACCGCGCAACACTCTATTATAGGTTTGAAACGTACAGCAGAGCTCTTTGGTTATGTTTCATCTGGTTTAGTATGTTGTTTTCTTGGAATGCTTTAGCAGAAAATAGTGCCTCGGCAGAAAAGGCGCTGTCGTTAAATGGCTTATCTGGATTAACAATAAAAGTGTGTGGGAACAGTGCTTATCCACCGGTTTCATGGCTGAATGCCGATGAAAAAATTGATGGCGTTAACGTTGCTGTTATTAGAATGTTATTAGAGCCACTTGGTGTGACGGTTGATGCTCGTCAAAATAGCAATTGGCGGCGTTGCCTCAAAGAAGTTGAGTTAGGCAACGTTGATATGCTGTCAGGGTTCAAAACCACAAAACGCCAACAGTTTCTTACCTACCTAGACGCTCCAGTCATTCGAGAGTCGATTTACCTTTATTATCCTATTGAGCATCCACTGGTATTTAAAGATTGGAAAGCCTTGTCTGGCTTGCGCGTTGGATTGTTAATGGGCGACAGTTTTGGAAATGAAGTGGATGCTGCTCTACATGAATATCCAAACTTAGAGCTTGTCTCCACTCAGGATCAAAATCTATTAAAGCTGGCTGATAATCGCTTAGACGTTGTGCCAATGGGAAAATTGTCAGGTCAATTGGATGTTCATCGACTCGGTCTAGAAGGAAAAATAGGTCATACAAAAACGGATGTTAGCGACTTTTGGTACCTTGCTATTTCCAAAAGGTCTCCTTTAGTAAACTGGCTACCGTTTTTAAATCAGCGCTTAGATAAGTTACTAAAAGAGCCGGATACAGTGTCTGAATTGGTGGAACGCTATCGCCAAATTTACAATACTGATCTTGGTTTAAGTGGGGAGTTTGACTACTAGTTATGCGCCAATTAATAAAGTTTGCATTAATCCCTAATCTATTACGCTATAAGAAAATGCACCCGCTGGCATACCGTATTTTTATCAAACTTTTGTCATTAAGTTTGTTGCTGGCACTTATCTCGACGAGCGTTCAAGTATTCAACGAATATCGACGTGAGCGTGCTTCGATGCAGCAGCAAACTGATTATATTACTTCATCGCATATTGAAGGTGTGCGCAAAGGTTTGTGGGATCTTGATAGCGAACAATTAGAATTGCAGCTAAAAGGCATTATGAACTTCTCCAATGTGAATGCGGTTACCTTGCATTCTGCGGATTGGCAAGATGACATCATAGTCGGAGATAAAGACTCGATTGTGAACAACAATAATGGTACCACTTTGCCTATTTACTACATTGACCGAGATGGCAAGCAGACGCAGCGCATGCTTGGCGAGTTAACGGTATATCATGATATGGCGGCTATTCAGTCAAAATTGCTGCGATCTGCTATCGAAATTGCGCTTTTTCAAAGTCTTCTTGTGTTAATTAATGGGGTTTTGTTGCTGCTTATTGTGCATTTTATGGTAACGCGGCATTTGGAATACATGGCCAGTTATACCCGCTCTATCGGTGCTGGAAATCTCAAAAAAAAGCTTATATTGCCGCATAAAACACCGCGCTCAGAAAGTGATGAAATCGATTCTGTAGTGAATGCGATGAATGACATGCGGGAAGCAATTTTAGCGGATATCAAACAAAAAGATGTGATCGAAGCTGAATTACGTTATCACCGAGATCAGCTGCAAGAGCAAGTTAGCCGCCGGACTCGACGATTACAAGACGCTAAAGAGACGGCTGAAAAAGCGAACTTAGCCAAGAGTCAGTTTTTGGCCACCATGAGCCACGAAATCAAAACGCCGTTGAATGGTATTTTGGGTATGGTGGAACTACTACAGAGCCAGCCTCAATCTTCTCAGAGTCACGAGAAGCTTTCCGCGATTTACCAGTCTGGGGAGGCACTATTAGAAATTCTCAACGGTCTATTGGACTACGCTCGTCTAGAAGAAGGTATGTATAGTCCGGAGATTCTGCCGTTTTCAATTAGCGAGCTAGTAAATTCCACGAGCTTGCTGTTTTTGGCTCAAGCCCAGCAACAGAATACGCAGCTGAATGTACAAATTAGCGATCAATTACAGGATCGCTACCAGGGAGCCGTTGGTGCGCTACGGCAAATCTTATCGAACCTTGTGTCCAATGCCATTAAGTTTACTCGTGATGGCTCTGTAACCATTTCTGTGATGCCTGCGGAGGAGAATCCTGAGCAATCTAGTGGTGTACTTATTGAAGTAGAAGATACGGGAATGGGCATTCCTGATCGTTATCTTTCGCATATATTTGAGCGCTTTAGCCAAGCTGATGAAAGTGTCACACGACAATTTGGCGGTACAGGATTGGGGTTGGCCATTACGGCCCAATTGGTGAGGTTACTCGAAGGTGAAATGGGTGTAGAAAGTGAGGAAGGCCGTGGCAGTGTCTTCTGGTTCTATGTGCCATTAATTGCGATAGATAAAGCCGATATCGCGTCGGTCGAGGCTATTGAACCGCCTCGGAAACTAGCGCCTATGTCGATTTTACTGGTTGAAGATACGCCAATTAATCAAGCCGTTACTACGGAACTATTGGAGCAGGATGGACATCAAGTGACACTCGCTGTGGATGGCCAAGAAGCGCTTTATAAAGCAAACAACAGTCACTTCGATTTGATTCTGATGGATATTCATTTACCCTCGTTAAGTGGCTTAGATGTTGCGGATCAAATACGCAATGGTGGCCAGATAAATGCTCAAACGCCTATCGTAGCGCTTACTGCCAATGTTCTGCCAAGCAATGTGAAACAATGTCATGATATTGGTATCCGAGCCGTTATTCCTAAGCCCTTTAAGCGTGAATTACTCTATCAGGTAATGGGGGAGCAGCTAAACCTCAATAGCCAGATAGCACTAGATCAGCAAGCGAGTAGCGGCTTGTTAAACATCAGTCTTATTTACTCTCATCTAACGGCGTTGGGTAAGCAGCGTTTACAAAAATTGGTGTCGCTGTTTTCGTCGGCGATAGAGCGAGGTTTGGATGAGTTGACTGAAATGAATGCGCAAAAAGATTTGTACGAGTTGGCAGACATTACTCACCGTTTAGCAGGTGATTCTGATGCTGTCGGTGCACAAACCTTAGCAGCGGCTTTCCGCGAATTAGAAAACCACTGTAATGACAGCACCAAGATGGATTTTAGTGTTGAAATAAACGCATTGAGACCACTTTATGAAGAGACGTTAGATTTATTGTTAAACGCCGTTCATGGCCATTAAAATCGGTCGACTTGCAATGCCTTCATTGGGATTCGCGTTGGACGCATTTCTATTTTTTCCAGTAAGAGCTCTGCACTTATCGCTGCCTGTGTAATCCCCAAATGCTGATGACCAAAAGCAAAAGATAAACGAGAATAAAGAGGGTGCTGGTCAATTACCGGTAAGGAGTCTGGCAAAGAAGGCCGATGCCCCATCCATTCGCTCGACTGAAGGTTAGGGTTATCGAATAGCTTAGGTAGCAAGCCTTTGGTGTGTTCGCGTAAAACCTGATAACGCTTTTTGATTGGTGGTAAATCCAACCCTCCGATTTCGCTCATACCTACCGCGCGCAGCCCCGCTCCTAAAGGCGACAAAACTAACTTTCGGTCTGCCGATAAAATAGTGTGATGTATGCGTGTTTTATCGTTGGGGAAAGTTACGTGATAACCACGTTCAGCTTCCAATGGCACATGAATTCCGACCTGTTCTAGCAACGTTTTACTCCAAGCACCAGCGCAAATGGAAACGCGATCAAACGTCTCTGTTTGTTGTGTCGTTCCTAACCTAATGCTGTCTTCATAAGGTTGAATGGCGTTCACTCTGGCGCTGATAAAGCTTCCTCCACGTTTTATAAATGCATCGAATAATGCTTTGCAAACATCATAAGGGTCCGACAACCGATGAATTTCTGGGAAGAAAACCGCATGGCTGAGCGTTTGGGATAGTTCAGGCTCTAACAAGGCTAACTTGTTCCCATAGACTAATTCACAGGAAATGTCGTAGCTGTGCATTTTTTCAATCAATTTTGAGGCTTCATCACGTTTATCGGGATTTTCCCAAACAACCAAATGCCCACCTTTGATGAGAAGAGCTTCCGCGCCGATGTCGGTTAAGGTGCGTTTCCAAGCGCCAACGGATTCTTTATTTAGCTGGTGTATCATCTCTGTTCCGCGTTGCGCCTGATCTGGTTGAGCAGCTTTAATGAAACGCCAATACCAAGGTGCAGCTTTTGTTATATAGCGTATTGGTGTACAGATTGGTCCTTTTGGATTTAACCAAAGCTTGGGAGCAGATCTAAGTACCTCTGGTGTTCCCAGTGGGTCGATGATCTCTGTAGCTAAATACCCAGCATTGCCTGAGGACGTAGATTTACCCGGAGCCTTATCGTCAATCAATGTGACTTTATGGCCTCGCCTTTGAGCTTCTAGTGCCACACATAAACCGACGACACCCGCACCTACGACAGCAAAGCTGCTTGTGGTCTCTGGTTTTTTATTGTCCAGCGTAGGTGATTGGGTGTTGTTTTCCATTGATTTTCTCCAAAAAAGTGCGTATTTGATGTTGTTAAGTCGATTGATTTTTGACTAAAAAATGTTATGAGTTCTGATACGCCAGAATTGCCGCGGCTAAATCTTCACGGGAATCACCTACAGATTTGAATAAAGTGATGGCTTGATCTGGTTGGCGAAGAGATGTTCTGCCTTGATGAGTGTTGCCACAAAGCTCAGTTAACTCCGCGTGAATGTCGTCAGCCGAGATAGTTCCTTCTCTAATTGGTATGATCAAATCACCTGTTTCGGATAGGGCGCCAGCTCGAGTATCGACAAATATTTCTGCTTTTTGCATAGCTAGGTTATCTACTTCGCGCATGGTTGGAGTGAAGCTACCGACTAAGTCTACATGCACGCCAGGCTTGAGCCATTCGCCTAGAATGATTGGCTCGTTAGCAAGTGTGGCACAGCTGATGATATCTACGGTACCTGCGATTTCTGGAAGTTGCTCTGTGTTACAGACGCGAGCATCAATGCCTTGGTTTTGTAGTTCGGCGACAAACTCTACCGCTGTCGATATAGTTCGGTCCCAAACCCAGACTGTCTCAATAGGACGAACACTACAGTGTGCAGGAACAAGATGATGGCCCATTCTCCCTGCGCCAACCATCAACATAGAACGAGAATTTGGACGAGATAGAAAGCTAGAAGCCAAAGCTGATGCCGCTGCAGTACGTATGGCTGTTATCACATTGCCATCCATTTGTGCCAAGGTTTGTCCTGTGTTGCCGCAACTTAAAGTGTAAAGACTGGTTAATCCTGGTAGGCCTTTTGCGTTATTACTCGGAAACACGCTGACTTGTTTTACGCCTAAATATTTACCTTCAATCCATGCGGGCATCAGTAGCAGGGTGGCTTGGGCTTCGCCTGGTACGTCTATAAAATGGTGGTGACGAACAGGAGACTGAACGTCATCAACAAAAATAGCGCGCAGAGCGTTGATCATTTTTGGCCATGTTAAGCGTTCACGTAAGGTTTCGGCTGAAATTTGCATGTTACGACTCCTATCTATTGAGTGAAGTGTCATCCTAGCAAGTTGGTTATTCCTTTAGTTGTCCAAAACTATGACGATTAATACCAAAGCTATGCAGTGCCATAGGGAGCTGCTATAAATATAGTCGTTATGATATTTAAGGTAAGCTGTAGTGCTATGAACAGTGAAATTCGTCACAATTTGATCTCGACACAGCAAGGTGAGCATCTGCATGATTTTTCTCAAATCCTGATCGGATGGAAAGGAAAAATGACATGTGAATTGCCTCAATCTTCGGGAGCGTTGGGGCGAGGGCATTTTGCGTTAGCACCGAATAACATTCCGCACTTATTTTCTGGGCAGACTAAGGATTGCGAGCTGCTGGTGGTAGATATGCATCGCCAAGATCCTTTAATGACTTACATTGCAGAAAGTTCAGGTTCTTCTCTGGATATTTTATTATCTTCAGCGCCATTTTTTTCCCAGTTACCTGTTGAATTGATTGGCTGTCTTGAATTTACCGCCAAGCAATTACAGCATGCATCTGAACAAGTAAGGCGTCGAGTTAGCACGCAGATGTTGCCTATGGTGCTGCTGCAAGTGACTGATATCGTCAGTGAGCAAGACTGTGCGTGGAGAAGTGTTGCCCATCAACGATTAGACTTAGTGATTCTCAACGGTTTGATTGATAGTAAGCCTGATCAGACTTTTAGTAATGAATGGCTTGCGCATTATTTCAATATGAGTGAAAGCCATTTTTATGTAGTGTGTCAAAAGCAGTTTGGTATGAGTCCACAAAAATATATTTTGACGCGTAAACTGCAACAAGCACATCAACTAATTATGACATCATCGATTTCCATTGCCATGCTTGCGGAAAAATATGGGTTTTCTAATGCTTCTTCGTTCTCGCGAGCTTATCGCAAAATTATAGGTTTTTCGCCAACATACAATCGTAGTAAATAGTTATTGTTTCACTTTATAAAATAGGTCAGCTTATATTTTTTTGTTACAAAAGTGCTCTTATTTTTTGATGGATAATAGTGTCTTATGTGCCAGCTATAATTCATAGGCGCATTTCTTGCTAGTGTAATAAGTGTTCTTGTCAGTTTTTGTTTTAATTATATGGAATCTTGTTGACATGGCTATTAAGTCGCGCTTTTTAATATCGACTACTCTAATTTTGTTGCTCACAGGTTTTTTTTCTTGGCTTTCAATGAGAGTTTTGGCCGAAGATATTATTGTTAGCTGGGTTGAGCGTTATGCCGAGAAACAGGTTCAATATGATAAAGTGCGAACTTTATTACCACTGATTCAAGAAGTGAATTTATCTAAAGAGTTTGCTGAGCTTGAATCGTTAAAAGAGTGGGCTAAACATCCATTTAATGACGCTTTAAAACAGCAAGCGCTTTATGATACAGAAGCATTTCGACATCGCTTTTCGGATAAATCTTACTTCATCGCCTTAAAAGGGAATGAGCACTATTATTATAGTGATGGTAAGGAAGCATCTAATTTTGATCCTTATCGGTATACACTTCACGAATCTAATCCTGATGATGCATGGTTTTACCAAATCATGGCGAAAAAGCTCAATCTACATTTGAATGTAAATCCAGATGTAGAATTAGGGGTTATTAAGCTTTGGAGTGATGTCTTAATTCGTGATGGTGATGACGTTTTGGGAGTGGTGGGGACAGGCTTAGATCTTTCAGGGTTCTTACGTCAAATGGTTGAAAAACAAGATATTTATTCAGCCATTGTTTTTACTAATAATGAAGGCTCTATTCAACTTTATCAGAGAGAAGAATTAATTGATTACTCTTCTTTAACGAAACAATCCGAAGATAAGAGTTTAGTTTTTCAGCTGCTGGATGATGAGCAATCTCGCATGCAGTTAAAGCAAACCTTGGAAATGGCAAAAGAAGCGCCTAATCATGTCAAAACCTCTCCTGTGTATAAAGATGGTGTTCGCCAACTCGCGAGTGTTGTTTACATTCCTGAAATCGATTGGTTTCAAGTGAACTTTATTGATATCAATGCTTTCCTTCCTCTGACAGAGTTTTCAGGGTTGCTAGTCGTGTTTTTCATTAGCCTTGTATGCGCTTTAATCGTGTTCTATCTATTGCTCACATTGATTGTGACAAAGCCATTGTCTGAGTTGGATCTTTCTATTGGGTCATTGGATAAAAAACAGTATCGAGCGCCAAAATTAAACCGTTTTGCTGGCCTAGAAATCAAAAAACTGGTTTCCCATTATCAGAAGATGTCGACATCTCTCTTGGAGTACCAACATGAATTGGAGAATAAAGTTGCGGAGCGAACAGAGGCATTGAGTCGCCTTGCTAAGCTTGATCCTTTGACGGAGCTATATAATCGTCGAGGCTTTGAAGTGCACATGACCGAATATATGCAGCGTTGGCAGAAAAACCACCATTCATTTGGTCTAATTAATGTGGATGTTAATCGTTTTAAGTTAGTTAATGATTTATATGGGCACGCTGCAGGGGATCTAGTATTACAGGAAATTGCTACCTACTTAACCAATGTTGTAGGAGATAAGGGTGAAGTGGCTCGCTGGGGTGGTGATGAGTTTTTGATACTCGTAAAGCAAAATAGTGATCAAGACCTAGTAACTATATCTGAGCAACTACAGAGCGACCGTGAATCACTTGTTATCAAGATTAAGGAGCAAAATATTACGATTCAATTTAGTGTGGGTAATGCATTGGTAGAAGACAATGACACATTAGAAAGCCTATTACACAGAGCGGATAACGCAATGTATGCGGTTAAGTTTAATAATCGCTAATGGCGTTACTCGTATCAATGAGGTTTTGGATAAAAAAATCCCAGCAGGTGATTTTATTCGCCTGCTGGGATTGAGTCTAATAACGACAAGTATTAGGATTTTTCATCCTGCATAACCAAATAGTCTTGGAACAAACAAGACTAAATCTGGAAATACTGTCATTACGACCAGAGCAAATATAAGTACGCCGGTAAAAGGTAAAACACCTTTTATGATATCCGCAAGCGGAATACGTGTTGTGCCATTGATAACAAACAGCAATATACCGTAAGGCGGAGTAATCATGCCTATCATCAGATTCACGAGAGTAATAACACCGAAGTGAACGAGATCAATGCCTAATTCACGGCAAGCTGGTATTAACAGCGGCACTATGACCAATACAACGGTTGCAGTATCAAGCAAGCAGCCTAGCAGCAGAAACAGTATGTTTACGGCGATCAGGAACTGTATCGGAGACAAATCCCAAGCAACTAATGTGCTGGCCACTAATGTTGGGATATTTTCTGTAGACACTAAGTGTGCCAAATGCGCTTGGAATCATTTCCACATTGTCTAAAAAATACAAAGAACAAGGGATCCTTATTGGTGCAGGCACTGTTTTAGATGCTGAAACTGCAAGAGCTGCAATTCTTGCTGGTGCAGAGTTGCTTGTTAGTCCCCATGTCACAGCAAGTATGATTCAAGTCGCTAACCGCTATCAGGCTGTTAGTGTTTGTGGTGCTTATACGCCGACAGAAGTTGTTGTGGCAATGGAAGCTGGTGCAGATATTGTCAAACTGTTCCCCGCCGATATGCTTGGGCCTCAATACGTAAAAACAATCCGAGCTCCATTGCCACAAGCACCTTTAGCGCCAACAGGTGGTGTTACTCCAGAAAATGTTGGTGAGTGGTTGGCTGCTGGTTGTGTATCCGTTGGTGTTGGGAGCTTTATTTCCAAAGCGGCACAAGGCACAGGCGATTACTCTAAAGTTACTGAAGCTGCAAAAGTATTTCTTGCTGCTGTAGCAGAGGCGCGTCAAGTTCAAAAATAAGCAAACTTGAATAGAAATGTAGACTATTTTGTTTTTATAAAAATCTCAGCTGTGTGCTGGGATTTTTTTTTGCGCGAAAAATGATGTGTTAACAATGTTTTGGATGGACGATTTACGTTAGGTGTCAGATCAGTTCGGTAGCTATTGCGTGTTTTTTTATATTTCATAATCATGTAATTAAAAAACATAACGCCATTTTTTTCAGTATTTTTTACTTAATTCGGCTAATTTTAATTATTTTGCATATCTCGTTTTTTTTAAAAAATCATTGCATATCAAATGGTTAAATTTCTATTTTTTAATCTTAAAAAATTAAGTAAAAAATAAGAATAATTCTTGATGTTGTTTTGTTGTAATAAAGTTACCGAAATGTATTATTGGTTACGAAAACACACGTTTTTTGTTAATGCTCTATTTATTATAAAAACAACATAAAATTAGGTCTGAAATCATGAAAAAAACTATCCTAGCTACTGCTATTGTTAGCAGCATCCTATCTGTTAGCGCCGCTCATGCCGCTCCTATATTTGACGCCAATTTCGAGTTAAACACAGACGCTGTTGATACTGAGACTGGCGATACAACCTATGATCAGAATGGTCGTGTCGAATTGAATGCATATAGTAAGCATACTGCGGGTGATAACTTCTTTGCTGGTAAAGGTACTGTGCTATTGAATACTGATGGAGAGGCAACAGTTGATGATGCTTTTATCCAACTAGGTAATAGTACATGGGACTTCCAGCTTGGCCGTTTTGAAGCAATCAACTTATTTCCATTAGCGAAAGATACCTTGATTCAGCATGTTAGCGATGATTACGTTTATCAGGCCAATAAAGTGCGTGGTCGTATTGGCGATGGCGGCGGTCAAATAGCTTTCCATTATAACGCTAATGATGCACTAAAATTTGAAGTTGATACTTTGTACAGTGATGGCGATGGTGATGGCACTAGCACTGGTGATGGAGATAAGACCAAAGCTATATCAGGTGTTCGCCCTTCAGTAACTTTTGTTACTAGTGCAGCGACAATTACAGCCGGTTTTGAGAGTGTTAAGTATGATGAAGTAGGTGGCACTAATGTTGACCTTACTGGTTATGCCGTTACTGCAAATTTTGATGTTGCTGCTGCAAACGTAAACGTTTCTGCTGCTTTCAGTAAAGATGACGTTACAGACAAAAAGATATCCTCATTCGTCGCAAACATGGTTTATGGAAACTTTGGTTTGGGCGTAATTGGATCAAATGTTGATAATAAGACGGGTAATGATCCATCTATGTTAACAACCTATATTGCCTATACTGTTCCGTTATTAGATATTGAAAATGCAACGGTGACATTTGCTGGTTCATATTCGACTGCTGATGACGTAGCAGCAGGCGCAAATGATAAAACAACCGCGGCACGAGTTCGCTTTAACTATGGTTTCTAATAAATAGTTATAAAAAGAGCAATATCGCTAGTTATTCCCTTTTCTAGTGATATTGATCTTTAAACTGTTGACAGATAAGACATAGTTGAAAACAAGAGCGATATCGTTGGTTACTCCCTTTTCTGGCGGTATTGTTCTTAACTTGTATTACTTCCTTTCCTTTTTTAATTTTTCCTTATCTTCAATTGAAGCTTTACTCCCTTCAAATTAATGCGGCTCCATATTAGTAAAGACAGTAGAACCTCTGGGTATTTCTACTGCCTAATTAGGTTTTTATATCATTGAGCGACTATTCATTGAATGGATTAATATCAAAATGTCTTCTTCGCTATATTGCTGACCGTTGAATACAGGTAAATTACGTAATGGCATATCGGCCACCATAGATTCCGCCATCAGACGATCTGCTTCTGCTGCTGAGTCGTTTTGATCTCCCCCCATCATTTGTGTAAACACAGATAGCATGTCATCGAAAAGAGGTTTTCCTAGTGGCTCGTTGGCAATGTCGCCCAAGGTCGAATTCACCGTGTAAGGAGTAATTGGTGTTGGTGTTGGAATGTCGTAACCCAATAAAGCACTAAAAGCTGCGTCGTTGAAGTCGCGTTTAGCGGGATCAAAATACGTAGCCAAAGCGAAATTTGGTTGCTCGGCCACGATGCCTGTCTCTAAGGCGATTGTCGCGGTATCTCGAATGTCATTAACAGAAGAGCCAATATGAATTTGATAGTCACCACTTTCGGCAATCCAAGCCGCTTTTTCTTTATGCCAATAAGCGAAGGCTCGATAATCCAGTTTGAACATAACCTCTTTGCTCTCACCTGGCTCTAAAAAGATTTTCTCAAAGGCTTTAAGCTCTTTTGCTGGACGAGGTTGTGACGGAGATTTTTGTCCCACATAGCACTGTACAACTTCTGCTCCGGCTCTATCGCCAGTATTAGTAATGGTAATTTTCAGCTTGATGGAATCGCTTTCATTAAATTGCGTTTTATCACCGCTTAGCAATTTCAAATGATAATAAGTGAAGTTTGTGTAAGACAAACCATGGCCGAATGGGAAGAGTGTCTCAGTGTTGGTGGTATCGAAATAGCGATAGCCTACCCAAATAGCCTCACGGTATTGAACTTGCTTAGTGGTACCTGGGAAATACGGTTGGCTTGGCACATCGTCTAAACTCGCAGGGAAGGTTTCTGCTAATTTCCCGCTTGGGTTTACGTCACCAGAAAGTACTTTAGCAACCGCTGACGCGCCTGCTTGGCCGCCTAAATAGGCTTCAAGTATGGCGGCGGTTTTATCTACGAAAGGCAATAATACGGGGGCGCCATTTTGTAAAACAACCACGGTTTTACTGAGCTGTTCGCCAAGAGCCGCTATAAGATCCAGCTGGACTTGTGGTAGATTCAGGTGCTGGCGGTCAAAGCCTTCGGATTCATATTTTGGCGTTAGCCCGGCAAACAAAAAGACCACATCTGCTTGTTTCGCGAGTTCAACCGCATTGGCGATCTCGGTACTATCTTCCGCATCATTTAGGTGATAACCCGCAGTATAACTGACGTTATCGGCACCAAATTGTTTTTTGATTTCGTCGAGAGGCTGTTCCAATTTGAATGGATTAATCTTAGAGCTGCCCGCGCCTTGGTAGCGAGTGTTGTTGGCTAAAGCGCCAATAACGGCGATTTTCTTCCCGACGGGAACTGGTAATAAGCCATCATTTTTCAATAGTACACAGGTTTCTTCTGCGATGCTTGCTGCGAGCTCATGGTGAGCTTGTAAGTCTGCTTGAACTGTATTGGCTTCTAGGGAAGCTTGTGATTTCAGAGTCAGTTCCAATACGCGAGCGACGGATTTGTCTAAAGCTTCTATCGTTAGCTGGCCGTTCTCGACAGCGGTAATGATCTTCTTAGTATTCATCTCACCAGAGCTTGGCATCTCAAGATGCTGACCGTTTTTAACGCCTTCAACGCGGTCGTTATTTGCACCCCAATCGGTAACGATAATGCCTTCGAAGCCCCATTCTTTAACAAGAATATCGTCGAGCAATTGTTTGTGCTCTGCCGCGTATGTGCCATTAACCTTGTTATAAGAACACATGACAGTCCAAGGTTGTGTCTGTGTAACCGCTCTTTCAAAAGCCGGTAGGTAAATCTCACGAAGAGTTCTTTGGTCGACGATAGCATCTACAGTCATGCGGCAGTGTTCGTGATTGTTCACCGCGAAATGTTTTAAGCTGGTACCCACGCCTTGGCTTTGTACGCCTTTGATCCAAGCCGCTGACATATCGCCAGCAAGTAATGGATCTTCAGAGAAGTATTCGAAGTTACGGCCACCTAATGGATTACGTTTAATATTGGTGCCTGGGCCAAGCAAGACAGACACATCTTCGGCGCGGCATTCTTTGCCAAGCGCTACGCCCATTTCTTCAATAAGTTTGGTATTCCAAGATGCCGCAAGCCCTGATGCTGTTGGGAAACAGGTGGCTTTTACCGCTGCGTTTAGGCCGACATGATCGCCTTCGCCTGCTTGTTTTCGCAAGCCATGAGGGCCATCAGTTACCATGATGGATGGTAAATTTAAACGTTCAATCCCATGTAGGTTCCAAAAATCCTTGCCTGTACAGAACATGGCTTTTTCTTCTAGGGTTAGTTCGGCTAAGAGTTGTTTTATTTTTGTATCACTCATCGTTTCATCCTTTCTAGAGTTGTGGTGACGGTTTCATACCATCGAGTAGTAATTGAATTAACACGGGGGTGAGTTGTGGAATGGCATCTTGTTCGATTTCCATTAAGGCATCTCGGCGCAGTAGCATGCGGCGGAAAAAGGTCGGGACCGCATTGAATAGTGTTACCGCTAAGTAGGCGGCTGGAATATCGTTTCGAATGCTACCTTCGGTTTGCCCTAATGCGACAATGTCAGTAAGAGATTGGCTTACTGTGTCGGGCAATAATTGAGTCAATTTGTCACGAAATTCGGTTGGTATGCGGGATCCAGCATAGTAGCCATCAAATTCGGCAATGAAGCGGTCGTCGTCAGCATATTGAAGGTCTGAATAGGCATTCATTAATACGCCAAGGCCTTCGTGAATGCTGGAATAGTGACGTGCTTTGATGTTTCCTATGATGCCTTCATAAACGCCGATCTTGCGTGTGAGAACCACCACAAGAATGGCAAAACCTAAATCGTACTTGTCTTGATAGTAGCGATATAGGGTATTACGGCTCATGCCAGTGGCCGTCGCAATGTCTTTCATTTGGGTATCAGCAAAGCCGTTTTCGATAAAAAGTGCTTCGGCAATGTTGATGATTTTGTCCCGAGTGGCTTCGGTTTGGTGGATCATTCTAGAAGTCATAAAAATGTTACACGTGTTATATTTGTTGCTGTCTAATCTAAAAGGCGTGCAGTATGGAGTCAAGGTTTTAATAGCGGAAAAGGACTGAATAAAATGGAGTGGATGAAATCAAAACAAAAAAGTGACGTTGAAGAACATCACTTTAGTGTGTAACAGATAGGGAATAGTTGGCTTTTAAGGTACTAGACAAGCAATGTTCGCAAGGCCTTCACGGCGCTTTCTGGTGTGGTTAGTACAGGAATAGTCAGTCTTTCTCGAATTAAAGGAGCAGCTTTAGCAAGAGAAAACTGTCCCAACACCAGCACGTCGATATCGTTTAGTTGGGAACAGGCCTCGGCAGCAAGCCTATTGTGAGTATCCACATCACCGCTTTTTAATGCAGTTAAAGCACCTTCAACCAAAACAGGAAGTACATTAATGGTTTTACCCAGTGACTCAGCCATAGTTTCTAATTCAGCTTTGAGCGCTGGTAAAGAAGGGCCAAACGTAACCATCAAACCGATACGATTCCCCATTTTAATAGCTTCTTCAAAAGCCGATTCATTTGGCCGCAAGACCGGTATTGTTAGCTGATGTTTAACCGCATCAATGGCAGGGCCAAAGGCTGAACAAGTGAATAGAATAGCGTCGGTTTTATTTGCTTTACCAGTAGTACGTGCCGCGTAGTCCGCTAACTCGCTAAAGCGATCCATCATAGTGTCATCGAGTTTACCGGCATTTGCTAAATCGATAGCCAAGGAGGTATCCAACAAGTCAAAACAAAACGCTTCAGGCCATTCTTTGATGAAGGTCTCACGGGCTGGAATAACGGATTCTTCTAAAGCATGAATCAAGGCAATACGAGGTTGAGTCGTCATAAATTGTCTCTTAGTGTTAATCATGACACACCAATACGGGGTACAGGTATTGGTGTGTTTAGGATTATTTGTTATCGATGAGATCGTCGTTTTCGATAACGCGCAAGGTCATTAAATCACTGTCTTTGGTAATGACCAAGGTTGGATCCACGCGCAAACAACTACCTGCGTAATGTCCTGCTACAGAAAAAGTACAGACTTGTGAACGATAGCCTTCAATGTCAGGCAGTTTCCACAGAGCTTGGAAGATTTGATCTTGATGAGAAAAACGACCAGCAGTTTCTTCCATTAAGGCATCTTCGCCATCGTACATGCTGATGTTAAAACCACAGCGACCAGCAATCGGTTTGCTCACGTAACCGTTGGTTTTTAGCTCATCACTTAACTCAAATGACGATTCCAATAAATACGGATGATCAGGGAAAAGCATCCATAAAACGGGCAAGATCGCCTTATTACTAGGAATAAGCGTCCAAAGAGGTTCATAGACCATCACGTCTTTACGTAATAAAACATCGACTAAACGTGGTGCTTCACTGCGAAGTACATCGGTTTGATAGTCGCGTAGGCGTTGCTCGTCGTCGTCACATTCAGCACGAATTTGATCAAGCGCGGTTTCCCATGCCCAGGTTTTCCATACCCAACGAATTTTCACGCCATCTTCATCGACCACATCACCGTCTTTGTCCCAGCGTAAACTACTTACACCTTTGATAACCTTGCAATTCAGTCCGGCTTTTTCCATGGTGCGTTTCATGAAAAGCGCGTGATAGTTCTCTTCTAGATCCGTATCTTGCATGATGTGAATCACGCCTTTTACATCGCTATTTTTCCACGCTTCGATTAGTTCGTCGACCAATTCAGTTGCCGAACCTTCGCCTTCTGTCGCGCCATAATGCTTGGCCCATTTCTCTTGAATAATACCTGCTTCCATGTAGCAAGACGCTGAATCGCAGTTGTATTCGTAGACCTTGATGCCTTGAGCGGAAAGACTGAAATCAAAGCGTCCAGTGATCATTTGGTTGCGACGGTTATCCCAAGATTGATGGATTTTAGGCCACAAGGCGGGCGGAATATTAAAGCTGGAAAGAAGGTCATCGTTTTGCAATACGTAATCTGTGGCGTGCATAAACAAGGCGTGTAATTCATTGGTTGCGCGTTTTAGCTCACGTTCGGCGGTTTCCGTCATCACCATGTATTTGTAGTCGTCTTCCTGTCGGCTGGCGAGTTTGTGTCCGCCCATCATGTCGACAAAGGCTTCTTCTGCTGGATTTGCTACATTTAACCAAGCGCGAGAAGCTTGGCCTTTGTTGGGCACGTGGCGTATCTGTAAATCAAACAATGCTGGATTTTCAGGTTCAATATTTTCAGCATGTAAATCATTGTCAGTTTGTATTACCCAGCCCATAACCGAAGCATCACCATAGGAGCAACGTAGCCAATAGCCGCCATCTTCACTGATTCTAGCGTCTAACACGCGGGAATAGTCTTGACCTTCTTTCCATACCTGATGACCGACGTTTTGCTCAACCAAGTACAAGCGATCTGGCAACACTTTGGTGACAATCGCCACATGGCCGGTGACTTCAAACTCACCGCCTTCGTTCCAAATTAGCAGTGCGCCCACTTCTGGATGACGCAACGAACCATTACGAAACGATTTCAATGGCAAGCGGCTTTCGTCGGCGATTAAGCGCGCCGAGGTAAGGCGAAAAATATCATAGGCCATGGCGACGTCATCAAAGATGTAACCTTTGTTGAGATACAGCCAGCGGCGGGCAAACTCAACGCACTGCCACTTGTAACCCATGAAAATACCATCCACATAGCTACGATAAGCATGGCGGTTAGGTAATTCATTATCATCGGCGGAATCGTAATCGGAAGAGTAAACGGGCACATTGCCCGGAGCTACGCCTAACAAGGTGCCAAAAGGAGCCATTGGCCTACTGGAATCGGATGTCATTAGGTTGATTTACCTCACACAGAAAGTGTTTTAAAGGGTAAAAGAAAGGCGACATAACTATCGTCTGGTGCTCGCAATATAGACCTTGAAAAGTTCAGCTGCAAGCACTGATGGCGGTTATTTTTTGAGCTACTATTTAGTGAACTTGGAACGACTATTCGGGAAAGAAAGTGCACGAGATTGTTTTTTAAAATAACTGCCATATGTAGTGTTTATCCTTGATATCAAGATTGAAATTTATTCTGGAGTTCATAATGACAAGCACAGAAACAAACCTGTTCAGCCCGGTAAAATTGGGAAGCATAGAATTGCCAAATCGTTTTATCATGGCGCCTTTAACTCGTACACGTGCCCCAGGTCATCAGCCTAACGCCTTGATGGCGGAGTATTACGCTCAACGCGCAAGTACTGGTTTGTTGATTACAGAATGCACCATGGTTACGGAAGGTACGTCGACGTTTGGTGACGACCCAGGTATTTATTCCCAAGAGCAAATCGAAGGTTGGAAACTAACGACAAACGCTGTACATGAAAAAGGCGGTCGTATCTTTATGCAAATTTGGCATGGCGGGCGTGCAGCGCATCCTTTGTTGAATGGTGGCAAAGAGTCGGTTTCTGCCAGTGCCATTGCTATCGATGGTGAAACTCATACACCAGAAGGTAAAAAACCATACGCAGTACCTCGTGCATTAACCGTTGATGAGATAAAAAGCATTGTTAATGATTTCCGCCAAGCCGCGATCAATGCGAAAGAAGCTGGCTTTGATGGCGTAGAAATTCATGGTGCGAATGGTTATTTGATCGATCAATTTTTGCGTGAAAGTGCCAATCAACGTACTGATGAATACGGTGGTTCTTTGGAGAACCGTTCGCGCTTTTTGATGGAAGTACTTGATGCGGTAACGGGAGTATTGGGCAGTGAGCGCGTGGGCTTGCGTTTATCGCCGCTTAACAGCTTCCAGAGCATGAAAGAGAGTGACCCTATGGCTTGGACGCGCTTTTTGAGTGAACACCTAAACCGATTTAACTTGGCGTACTTACATTTGATGCGTGCGGATTTCTTTGGTGTGCAGCAAGCAGATGTGGTGAGTGTTGCCCGCGAAGTGTACAAAGGCCATTTAATGGTCAATATGGGTTATTCACCTGAAGAAGCTAATCAGGTTATTGCGAGTCATCAGGCGGACAGCGTGGCGTTTGGTAAAGGCATTCTTGCTAACCCAGACTTTGTTGAACGCGTTCAAGCTGGAGCGGAATTAAACGAGCCTAATCCAAATACTTTCTACACGTCTGGTAAAGAAGGTTATACAGATTATCCGTTTATGACGGCGTAATATGTCAACTTGATGTAGCCAACAAAAACGCCAAGGCATTTGCCTTGGCGTTTTTGTTTCTGATGGCTCAATTAGCCAGGGAGGATTGCTCTTACGGCGATAAATAGAATAGAAGGCCCTAAAAGACAGCCAAGAGCTGTGTAGAAGGCTGCAGTGATACAGCCATAAGGAACAAGTTTGGCGTCAGTCGCTGCAAGTCCTGCAGCAACACCGCTCGATGTTCCCATCAGACCACCAAATATAATGGCTGTTCTTGGGTTATTAAGACGAATAAGCGGCGCGACAAATGGTGTTGCCACCATAACAAGGATTGATTTCACCAAACCAGCTGCAATGGACAATGCCATAACTTCTGAACTTGCGCCTATTGCAGCACCCGTTACAGGTCCAACAATATAAGTGATCGCTCCAGCACCAATGGTGGTTATGCTAACGGCGTCGGTATAGCCAAACATTACGGCTACGACAGCACCAACGATAAAAGAAGAAAAAATACCGAAGATAAGGGCGGTAACGCCAGCCATTCCTGCACGTTTTAATTCATCTATTTTGACACCAAAGCCTGTAGCGACAATGGCGAAATCTCGCAACATTGAGCCGCCTAGTAAGCCGATACCAGATAATAAAGGAACGTTTACAACACCTTTACTGCCACCAGTGAAAAGGCCGCCGAAATAGGCCATAGTTAAGCCCAATAAAATCGCAATAGCCGAGCCATGGATACGACCTTGAGTCAATTTAGCTGAAAGCCAATACGAGACCCACATAGTAAAACCTATAACGGCAAATCCAGTGATTAAGCTGTATTTCGTGCTAACTAAAAGTAAAGATTCGAACATACAGTCACCTTATAGGTTATTAGTTGATTTAGTGGAATTAGCAGATTCTGTATTGTCGCTGTTTCCCATACGATCAATAACAGGCACTAAAGCAAATGCGACAACAACCGCCATGACGCCGGCAAGGATTGCCATTGGGCCGCCGCTTAATGCACCATGAACGTTTTGTGTTGCAGCCATAGCGACAACAACAGGTATGTATATGGCGCTCCAGAACTCAACACCTTGTTCTGTTTTTGCATCGATATAGCCTTTTTTATTTAAATAGCTGCCTGCAACAATTAGTAAAATCATGGCAATACCAACACCGCCAACATTCGCAGGAAGGCCCATTAAGTTGCCTAAAATCTGCCCTATACTAATCCCTGCTAACGTACATATTGATAATAACGCGACGCCGTAAATAATCATTTTTTTCTCCCACTCTTATCATTTTTGTTTTTGGATGAAAGTACTGCACTGGTCTATAAAGTTGTGTTTACCTCCCGGCTTCAGCCTCATGTTCTTAGGTGTGTTCATAAAATAGTCTTAAGATTTATGTTTTCGATACTGTAGCATTCACCACCGTTTAAAACCTTCCGAAATAGCCCTGTCAGAGTACTGCCAGGAGGCATTTCTAGAGCTTTGTTTACACCTCGCTCAGCAAGCATCTGACAGCTGTCATACCAATGTAATTGGTGTGCCATGTTTAGTGCTAAATCTTCTTTTATATCATCAGGCTTGCGTAAGACTCGAGCTTTGGAGGCACTGACATATAGACTGTTAGATGTCTTCAACGTGATGGCTTGAAACATGGCAAGAAGTTTTTCCGACTGCTCTTTGAGTAGAGGGCAGTGCGAGGGTACGGTTACATCTAAAAAGACGCTTGCACCAATCCCTTGGCTTCTAACTTGTTCAGCTGCGTTTTTTAAAACTCGCTTTTCTCCAGCAAGGACGAACTGATATTCTCCATTAAGATTAGCAAGATAAACTTTTTCGCCCTTTTCTTGAAGTAAATTTACGGCGGCTTGCACATGTTTAAATTCTGCTCCGGTGATTGCAAGCATGCCATATCCACTAGGGTAAGCTGACTTCATGGAATCGGCGCGAGCTTTTACTAATCGTAATGCATCGCCAAAATCTAGACTTCCTGCTACCACTGCTGCAGGGTAAGCCCCGATAGAAAGACCTAAAACGTAGTCAGGTTTTATTCCTACGTTTTGTAAATATTGTCCCCAAGCCACTCCACAAATTAATAGTGCAAGCTGCACATTCACCGTATCAGTGAGCGCTTCTTGGGAATCTAGTGCGTTTAGTTTTACGCCTAAGATATCCTCAGCCTGTTGTTTTATAAGGGTCACATTAGGATGATCTGGTAAGTTTTGTAACATGTGAGCACGCTGCGACCCTTGCCCCGGAAAGGTAAATACTTGAGTCATAATTGCCTACCTCCTTCCCAAGGATTAGCGACCAAAAATGGGCCTTTTTCCGTTTTAATAAGCACTGTCGAACTTTCACCAGCCCACTCTAATAATGCCATTGCTCCGGTCATTGTTTCGATTTGAATATCTAGGCGGCATGGTAATTCGCCTAGCTCTTTCAATAGCTCCCGTGCAAAGGATTTACTTAATGGCTTTGGTGCCTTGATGACTAAGTCCAGATCACTTTTCGCATGGATTTGCTTATCTCCAGTTGCAAGCTCGTAACCAAGGCTTCCGGTAATCCCCCACTCTAAATTATGACCGTTGAGCATTTGGGCGACTATTTCCAGAGCCTGTAAAACGGGGGCTTTAAAGCGATCTTGATGATCTAACCAAGCTTGTGCCCTTGTTATTTCATAAGGCGTTAAGCTCGACTGCACCGCAGATAGAGGAGCATAAGCGGCACAACGTTCACTTTTGTTAGCACCACGAACACCTACTGCGACAAGCTCTGCTATCGAAACCAGTTCTCGGCGCACGACAACTGGGCCATTTCCACTTGTTACCCAATCAGGTAGGTCTGGTTTTTCAGCACCAGCAACAAGCAAAGAACGGTCAAGCCAGAGTAAATCGTGCGCCAGCCACATCATAAGCTTGGCTCAGCCTTTTTCCATTGAGCGCGAAGTAGTTCACGAACTCGACGCGATGCACCTCTATTCTCACCTTGTAAACGCTTTGTTATTTGCGTGTCGCCCTTCAGGCTTTCTACGGCATCGGCTAATAGGATTTGCACTAGCTCAATATCTTTAGAAGAAGGTGCATCAGCACTGCTTACATCGATAAACTTTTCAATCAGCCCAAGCGTTGCGAAGCTTTTAAGGTCGTAAGCCATTGGCGGTATGGTTTTGGCTAGTTGATCTAATTCCTCTTCAGAGCGCATGGTAATTCGAGCCGCCGCGGCTTTGCCCATCGCATGCACCATGACGCCATCGTCATTTAGGGCAAGAATCGTATTGGCTTGATAGCCGTGAGCTAAAAATGCTCCTGACATGGCTTTTCCGACGAGTAGCGAAATAACGGGATGGCCTGCTTGTCTGGCTTGAGCATAAGCAGAAACGGCAGCCGCTAAGGCTTGGTGAATACCAAGCGCTTCTTCTCTTCGTCCATAAGCCTGACTAGGTACATCGACAATGGCGATAATGGCTGATTTTTGTTCGCTTTCAGCGTCTTTAGAAACAATATTATGGATAGCATCCGCCAGTGCCCAACCTTCCAAAAGCCCTACCTCGCCATTAATGGCTCTTGGGTAGAGGTTATTTTTATCGGGTTGAACCAATATCAGTGAGCATGGAAGTTCAGCTAAGTTGCCATTGGCAATCATCACCGAGGGAACGGCACCTTCATGCACCATCATATTGTCTGCTAATAGATCAAACCAAACACGACCACGGTGCGTTTTTACGGTATCTGTCTTGATTGCTGCAGTATTCATAATGATGCTCCCTTAGCGAAAATCTCACGTGCTGCTTCAGAGGTAATTTGATGCTGCGTATCTACATTTTTTAGTCTGTCTAAAGAAGGCTGAACCGCTTCGCTGCGGAAGGTATCTGGTACGCCTTTGCGTAAATATTCTTGTACTTTGTTACGAACTTCTATGACATCTGAGCCAAAAAAATCGTCAACCAAACCTGTCGTATAACGTTGCTCGCCTCCGGTTAAACCCCAGATAAAAGGACGATCACGAGAGTCATATTCACCCACGCCAGCTTCTTGCTCAATAACTTGTGGGCCGTTTAATCCAAGGCGACCTTCACGAGTCATTAATAAATAGCTGCACAGACCTGCGGTAATAGACATACCACCAAAACAACCAACTGGACCCGTAATCAATGCCACAACAGGCTGTAGTTTTCGTAACGCTACGATGGCTGATTGAATCTCGGCAATCGCGGCCAAACCTAAATTGGCTTCTTGTAGACGAACACCACCGGTTTCGAACATTAATACAGCGGCAATTGATTCCCCTGCTTGGTTCGCTTCAACGGCTAATTCAAGAGCGCCCGCTATTTTTGCCCCAGCTACTTCACCCAAACTGCCACCCTGAAAGCTGCCATCAATCGCGATAGCAATCACAGACTTGCCATCAATGGCGCCACGAGCAACCACAACGCCATCATCAAACTGAGGTACAATGCCTTGTACTTCTAACCAAGGCGAAATAACTCGGTCGAATGGCGTAACCAGTTCACGCATCGATCCCGAATCCAATACGTATTCAATTCGTTTTCTTGCGCCTTGTTCGACAAAGTTAGTGTTTAATCTTGAGTCTTGAGCGTTACTCATAAGACGCCTCCTTGGTTAAGGCTTGCTCTAATGCTTGTTCTAAACGTAAACGAATCACGCCCGGTGTCGCGGAAAAATCATGAATGTCCATGCGCATCATGGGTAAAGGCTGACTGGCTTCAATACGTTCGATAAGAGCGAGCCAACGTTGTTCTCCAGCCGAGCTAGAAGAGTGGATATAGATGTCAGCTTGAGGACTATCGCTGTTATCAATCATGACTTCTAAATCACCTGACCCAACATAGCCCACTAAGGTTTGATTAATGGGGGCTTTACGAGCAGGGCGAACAATATGAAAAGTATCCATAAAAACTCCTAAATTAGTGGCTAGTCTGGTGAGTCAGGCTGTCTATAAACAAGGTCGCAGCCAATAAATCGGCAGCGCCACCAGGAGAGGCATTTAATCTCAATAAGTCTTGCTCTAATTTGTTAAGCAACTGACGACCTAATAATGTGCCTGTACCACCCGCATCAAGCACGGCATTAGCGCCTTGCTGCATGGTATTTACCCCTTCAAGTCCTGCTCGTGACGCAACACAGGTGTCTGAAAGTCGCGTCATAATGGCTAATAATGCGTTAAGTTGAGCATCGGATTCTGAGTCGCCTCGAGCTCTGCTGATGAACAACATGGGAAGTCCGAGCTCTTGGACATGAGGAAAACCCTGTTGCGCCTCCTCCTTCGCACCTGATAAGCCATATTGGTGGCGAACTTGTAAGCCGTTACTTAGGTACACGGCTTTAAGTCCTTCGTCAGGTAAGTTTGCTAAACACGCAGCGTCATTAAATAACTCATCAAGCGTGTTAGCTTTAGTCGCCGCGGCGACTAATAACCCTAATGCCCAGATTGCACCTTTATGAGTATTAACGCCGTTTGTCTCTTGGCGCATCGCTTGTTCTGCATCACGACCAATGGCACCAATATTCCGACGCAGCTCAGAACCTATTGGGCGCACGATTGCATTTTCAGCCATCTTGCAAAAGTAAGGTTCAAGGCAATGAGCAGATCTCATTAACAAACCCACATCCATATCAGTGTGGGCACCAGAACCTCGTGAATCCACGAGGGCTGGCTTTGGACTCAACGTTGCTTCTTGCTTTAATGCCTGAGCAGCAAGTCGAGCAAGACTCTTGGCATCAAGGCGTCTTACCTTGGTCGTGTCCAGAGACTGTTCATCTTTCAATAAGATGGTCATCACTAACTTTAATAATATAGTCATTACCAGCTCCGGAATTTAGCAGGTGGCTTGTATAGACCATTCGACCATGTTTCAAGGTCTGAAATACTCGAAGCCGCCAACAAATCTCGGCTAGCATCGCTTCTTCGTATGCCTAAATCTTCTGGGTAAGCAACCAAGCCATCCCGTCGTAATTGAGCGGTAACTTCAGGGTTTTGGCTGAGTCCCAGTGGCGTAACGCCAGCCACTGCAGCGATCATTGCTCGGCGTTGTTCTAGTGATTCGGCTTTATACACATAAGCGATGCCTTCCTCGGTAAGAACATGAGTCACATCGCTGGCATAAATCATCACCGGAGCCAATGGCATTTTGTAATCGCGCGCCATGGCTAGAGCATCGAGCTCTTCTACAAAGGTCGATTTATTACTGTCTTGATAGGTTTCTACCATTTGGACGACAAGCTTGCGGCCTTTGCTTAACAAAGAGTCATCGGGCTTCATATCCAGCCAAGCGGGCGATGAATGTCTTCGTCCGCCTGGGTCATGACCCATATTTGGCGCGCCGCCAAAGCCGGCTAGACGGCCTCGTGTGACGGTGGAAGAATTACCATCGCCATCAACTTGTAACGTCGAGCCAATAAACATATCAACCGCGTATTGTCCTGCAAGCTGACAAAAGGCACGGTTAGAACGCATAGAGCCGTCTTTACCGGTAAAGAAAACATCTGGACGATTGGCAATATAATCTTCCATACCGAGTTCGGTGCCGAAACAATGCACGCTCTCAACCCAGCCAGTTTCAATCGCAGGTATCAAGGTTGGATGAGGGTTTAATGTCCAATGGCGGCAAATTTTGCCTTTTAGCCCTAACGACTCGCCATAGGTTGGCAAGAGCAACTCAATCGCTGCGGTATTAAAGCCGATACCATGATTTAGAGACTGTACTTGGTGTTTCGCGTAGATGCCTTTGATCGCCATCATGCCCATCAAAACTTGCAGCGGTGTAATAAGGCGAGGATCACGAGTAAACAAAGGTTCGATGAAGAAAGGTTGATCCGCTAAGACAATGTAATCGACCCAAGACGCCGGAATATCTACTCGCGGTAAGTCCGACACATCGTCGACAATTTCATTGACTTGGAAGATTACAATGCCATCACGAAATGCAGCCGCTTCAACTAACGCAGGCGTATCTTCCGTGCTTGGTCCTGTATAAATATTGCCTAATCTGTCTGCTTTAAAACCCGCTAGTAGCGCAATATTTGGATTAAGATCTACGTAAAGTCGAGCATACAACTCGATATAGGTGTGTATAGCGCCAACTTCTAAAAGGCCATCTTCCATTAGTTGGCCAATGCGTAAGCTTTGTGGGCCAGAAAAAGAGAAATCAAGTTTACGAGCAATACCCATCTCAAATAGATCCAAATGTTCGGATCGACTGATGCTAGGCATAATCATATGGAGGTTGTTGATTTTATCAGGGGAGACTTTTGCTAATGAACGAGAAAGGAAGTCGGCTTGCTTCTGGTTATTGCCTTCTAGTACGACTTTATCACCAGGCTTTATTAACTGCTCCATGGCAGCAACGATGTTCTCTGTTGGAATGATAGACCCGTCAACTAGATGACTAAGATCTGACATACGGCGTTCTTTATTTTGACGACGGCTGAACCAATTATGTCCAGAATCAGTATTCGTTTGCATCGCACTTCATCCTGTTTTTTTTCTTTCACAGTATGAAGGAAGGCATTCTCTATCAATCAATGTGCTTGTGGAATCATTACTCTCATGCTAATAATCTTTGAAAAAATAATAGAGAGCAGTGACGCTCTAATAAAAAGCTGGGAAAAATTATGTTTGATGAAATGATCACACTTAAAAAATTGGAAGTGTTTCTGACCTTTATGAAAGTGGGTACTTTGTCTGAGGCGGCCGAGAAGCTACAGCTCAGTTCAGTAAGTGTTCATCGGGCGATACACTCTCTTGAAGAAGGATTGAAGTGTCCTTTGTTTCGACAAGAAGGGCGATTACTGACGCCTTTACCCAGCGCTAGAGTGTTGGAAGAAAGGGTCACACAAGTATTAAATGACCTCCAAGACGGGATCACCAGCACTCGAGAAGTCGCCGGTATTTATTCCAATCAATTCAAATTAGGAGCGTTATATTCGCTCACTATCAGCACATTACCGCAGCTAATTGCAGGTCTTAAACGCCGCAAAAGTGACTTAAATATCGAGCTATCATTAGGTTCAAATGCTTCTTTATTAGGCAAGCTAAGATCCTTTGAACTCGATGTGATTCTTATCTCAGCGGAAAAAACCATTGATGATGTAGAGTATACCCACCTGCCTCTTTTTGAAGATGAGCTGATGTTGGCCGTGAGCTGTGATTCACCTCTTGCTAATAATAGCCAAATTAGGCTCGAGGATTTTCAGCACGAAAACTTTGTCACACTATCAGATGGGTTTGCTACCTCAGCAGATACCCAAAAAGTCTTTCAGAAAGCAGGGATACAACCCAATATTGCGATGGAATTGGGGGACATATTCTCGTTAATGAGCATGGTGAGTGGCGGTGTTGGTTACGCCATATTGCCACGTCGTGTAGAGCATGTCTTTGATACCAAAATAAAATTATTATCGATGGAAAATATGGCCGATATGAAACAGCAAGTGGTCATGGTGTGTCTAGCGAGTCGTGAAAGAGATCCTAGAATCTTAAACTGCATCGCCGAATGTCGTAATTACGCACGAGAATACAAAGCAAGAATGTGATGCGGGGGAACAACGAAATGGGTTTGTTATTGTCCTTCATACATTGCGGTTAATAACCTTTGACTCGGCATTATTTTTTCATAGAAAATGGCTCTCAAATTCGTATTTTCAAATGCCCAACCTTATATGATGAGGCAAAATCACCGTGACCATCGCTTCAGCTCTTATTTCCAAGTTGCCGTTAGTCGGCACTACTATTTTTACAAAAATGTCGGCGTTAGCCGTCGAGAAAGGCGCGATTAACCTGTCGCAAGGTTTTCCAGATTTCTCACCTGATGCTCGATTATTGGAACGCGCGTCACAGGCGATTTTAACCGGTAATAATCAATATTCGCCTATGGCTGGCTTGCCGATTTTAAGAGAAGCGATTGCCGGCTTGATCGAACGTCATTACGACCGAAAAGTTAACGCGTTTAGTGAGATTACGGTGACTAGCGGTGCGTCGGAAGCCATTTTTGATGCGATTGCTGCGTTAGTGCATGATGGCGATGAAGTTATTTTGTTCGATCCCGCTTACGATTTATATGAGCCAGCAGTGACCTTAGCGGGTGGTGTTTGTCGTCGAGTTACTTTGAGTGCGCCTGAGTTTCGCCCTGATTGGCAGGCGTTTTCTGAATTACTTAGTGATAAAACGCGTTTGGTCTTAATCAATACGCCACACAACCCAACGGGAAGCTGTTGGTTGGCAGAGGATTTAGAATCCTTATGGCAAGTGATTGCGAGTCGTGACATTTATGTACTGTCTGATGAAGTGTATGAATTTATCCACTTTAGTGAATCCGCAGTAAGTGTTCACAAACACACAGAGCTTTCAAAACGAAGCTTAGTGGTTTCTTCTTTTGGCAAAAGCTTTCACTTAACTGGCTGGAAAGTTGGCTACATTGTGGCGCCAGCGGAATTAACCGTGGAACTGCGCAAAGTGCATCAGTTTGTTTCTTTCTGCACCGCCACTCCTTTGCAGCAAGCCTTGGCGGAGCATTTGATGGCTTTACCGGAAGCGAGTGCTGGCTTGGCTGCGTTCTATCAGCAAAAGCGTGATGTACTGAGAAATGCACTAGCTGGTAGCCGCTTTACGTTACTGCCATGCGAAGGCACGTATTTTCAATTATTGGATTACAGCGCGATCAGTGATTTAGATGACGTGGCATTTTGTGAGTGGCTAATTGACCAAGTCGGTGTAGCCGCGATTCCAGTCAGCGTGTTTTATCAGCAACCGCCAAAAGATCAACGCATTATCCGCCTGTGTTTTGCCAAAGAAGAAAGCACCTTGCTTGAAGCCGCTCGTCGTTTAAGTGAGCTTTAATCAATAGAGTGAGTAGCGCAAAGAAAAGTCATTAGAAAAAAGTCACAAAAAAGCCAACGTCGATGTTCGGACATCTCGTTGGCTTTTTAATGACTGCTTAATTCATTGTTTGGTTTGGCTATTTAGTTTGGTAGCGCCTCAAACGCTGGAATATCGCCTAAATGCTCATCCCAGTTGCCTTTGCTGTCCATAAAAATATGCGCTTGTGGTGCTATATCGACGTCAGTGTCTAAGCAGCCAGCAGGAACGACAACTAAGCCGCGAGCTTTCGCATCAGTCGGCAAATTTGAGCCACACACAGAGCAAAAAGTACGAGCAAAGTTTGTGTCTTCTAATCGATAAAAACTGAGTTTATCTTCGCCACTCAACCAAGTAAGCGTAGCACCCGGCGCAAATAAATTGGCGCAGTGTGCTGTGCCAGAGGTTTTTCTGCAGCGGCTGCAATGGCAAAGGAAGAACTTCTTAAACTCGCCTTCCAATTCAAATTTAACCGTACCGCACAAGCAAGATCCAGTGTGAAGATGACTCATAATCGAATGCTCCAAAAAAGATATTAAAGGTTAAGCGCCAACGGAAAACATGCCTTCTAAATCATCTTTTGAATAAGCCTTAAATGCCAACATGGTTTCTGTTTTCAAAATGTAATCAATCTGTGCAAGGTGTTGTGTCACCAACTCAGATATTTCGTCATTGTTCTGAACACGAGCGATAGCGGCGATATCGTATGGACCACTAACTGAATAAACTTCAGACAAGCCTTTGATGGAAGCTAATTTTTCAGCGACTTGGTTGATGTGTTTTTTCTCAACAGAAAGCATGATGATAGCAGTAACCATGGGTGTTTCCTCTTCGGACTGTGAGTGACCGCTGTAATTTTAACAATTAATACCAGCGAATAGTTGGGAATTAAAGCACCTTAAGCGGCGATTTACAAAGGAACAAAGAGACAACTTATGTGGACGAATTGGAAAATATGTAGAGGTTAGAGCATTGCTTAGGATGGACGAAAAACGGCATGGAAAGCCATGCCGTTTGAAACACCAAAATAATGCTTAATTAATTGAAGCGGCTTGCAATGTGCGCAACGCGTTCACCGTAAAGACGAGCTGTTTCTAGGTCGCCTTCAGGAATAGCGTCGTTACCAGCGTCAGATGGAGACTGAACTAAAACGCCAACAGAACCACCTAGATTATTGACATCTTTGCGTGTAGCAGCAAGCGTATTAGATGGTGGAAGTCCTAAACTTACCCAAATGCCACCATGCTGAGATGCAAGCGTTTGTAGGTAAATAAGAGTGACTTGTTTGTCACCATTTAAACTTGCACTGTTGGTAAAACCACCGAATACTTTGTTCTTCCAAGCTAGAGTAAACCAGGCTTTAGATGTTGCATCAGCAAATTTCTTAAATTGCCAAGGTGCACCACCCATGTAAGTTGGGGCACCAAAAATAATGGCATCAGCCGCGTTTAATGTATCCCAATCCGCGTCTGTAATATCGCCATTTTCATCGATTTGAATACTTTCTGCGTTAGCACCCTTTGCAACGTACTCGGCAACGTGTTTGGTATGTCCATATCCTGAGAAGAAAACCACTACTGTCTTTTTCATTACTCACTCCAATGCTTTTGATTATATGAATACGAGGTAAGGCCTCGTCTTGTTTCAACAAAATTGATAGTATGTTTTAGAAACTAACTATACAAGAAGTAACCTTTTAGTGACTAGGTTACCTGAGGGAAACTACCTTGAACCAAGATAACGCGCCTTTATCCTATAGTATTTATGCCAAAGGCTGCCCAGCAAGAGCCTTTTTCGATCGTCTGGCTGATCACTGGACACTATTAATTATTAGGTTACTAAGAAAAGACTCATTTCGGTTTAATCAAATTAAACGTGAAATAGAAGGTATCTCGCAAAAAGTCTTGTCTCAAAAGCTCAAGCAACTAGAACGAGATGGCCTGATAACTCGTACTGCTTTTGCCACCGTGCCAGTGACAGTAGAGTATGAATTAACGGACTTAGGGCATGATTTTGCCCAAACGATTGAGCTGTTTGCTGATTGGGCAGAGCAAAATGTAGAGCAGGTAAAACAGGCGCAAAAAAACTACGACGATGTTAATGCATAGAAGCTGGCTATACTTAGTCGCTACTTCCGGTTCTAGGGTTAACATTTAATTCCACTTCAAAGCCGTCTTGCTTACCCGCCGCTGGGGATTTGAGCTGCAAGGCAATTCCCGCTCCTGAGGTAATGGCATCGACAATCGCTAGCCCTAGACCTGAGCCGGAAGCGGTCGTATTTGCTCGCACAAACCGATTGCGCAACAAGGCGAGATCTTGCGGTGCAACAAGATCGCACTCATTCACCACTCGCAGCGTTCCATTTTCCAGCAAACTCACTTCCACTGGACGATTAGCTCGACCATGTTTGAGCGCATTTTCAATCAGATTACGCGCTAGAATGGCAAAGGCATCTGGGTCTAACAAAGAGTTAATATCACCTGTCGACAAGATTAATTTGATGCGTTCTGGTGACTGACGAGTAAAGTCGCCCGCAATCATCTTCAATATAGGTACAAGATTATGCTGTTGTTGTGAGATGGCGCCACCGCCTTCTGCTTTGGCTAATTCGAGTAATTTTTCAGACTGTTTTGATAGGCTTTTGAGCGAGCTTTCAACATCAGTAATTTGCAGTTTTAATTGCTCGTCTTGTGTGACCGATTTGATTCGTTGCACCTTAGCCAACGCTGTCGCCAGAGGTGTACGTAATTCATGGGCACTGTTGGCGGTAAAACTGCGTTCTGCTTCTAGTGTGCGGCGTAGTCGCTCGAGCAAGCGATTGACGGCTACCGCAATGGGTTTAAATTCTTTGGGTAGTTTTTCCATTTCCACTGGCGATAAATTCCCTGCGCCACGTTCTTCAATAGCATGTTGAAAGATAACGACTTTACGAAGAGACAATCGAATAATCCACCAGATACCTAACAAACTAATTGGTGCTAAAAACAGTAAGGGAAGCAGTAGTGCAATCGCTGCCTCCATGAGATCTTCTTCCCTGTGCTCTAGCGGTTCAGCCACTTCAATATAAACACGGTGTTCTAATGCGGATGTGGTGTAAATCCGATGGGTCGAGGTATTAGAGAAACCTATTTTCAGGTCTTCGCCAAATATCTGCGGATTGGCATCTTTAGAGCGCAATAGAACATTGCCTTGCTGGTCTTTGACTACATAGGTGAGGTATTCATCATCATTTTCTAAAGTTGGGATACCTAATCTATCGTTATTTTGTTGTTTGAAAGAATCGGTAATCACCAAGGGCAGAATATGTTGGGTCGATTTTTTGAGCGCTTTGTCGAAAGATTCGTTCATCTCCTTTTGCACCACCAAACCCGAAGTTATGGCGCCGAATAGCCAAAGTAATGAGACTCCCAAAGTAAGGCCGATGCTCAGGCTTTTCTTTAAGCTAGCGTTAGTGCTCATAAGTCTCCAAACGATAGCCCATGTTTCTGACGGTAATAATGACATCTCGGCCAAGTTTCTTGCGTAACCGACTGATGTAAACTTCAATGGTGTTGCTCTCGATTTCGGCACCGAATTGGTACAAGCGGTCTTCAAGCTGCGAGCGAGATAGAAGCGTCCCTGGGCGTTGTACAAAGCCTTCGAATAGCGCCCATTCACGCGCAGTCAATTCCACTGTTTGTCCATTCGCCTTGATGCGATGTTCACTCAGATCTATTTCTAAATGACCGATTTTGACGAGCGGATTTGGATCGCCACGATAACGTCGAGCAACGGCTCCGACACGAGCGGACAATTCGGATAGGTCGAAAGGCTTTACTAAATAATCGTCGGCTCCGGCGTTTAGTCCCTCAATTCGGTCAGACACCTGATCACGAGCGGTAAGAATGATAACGGGCGTTGAGTCTCCGGATTTTCTTAGGCTTTTTAAAAAATCAAAGCCATTACCATCCGGTAACATGAGGTCCAGTAAGATCAGATTGTAGCTGGTGGCTTTCACGCTGGCTTCGGCAAAACTCAGGCTTTGCACCCAATCTACAGCGTGGCCGTCGTCACGAATTTGATCCCGAACGGCTTCTCCTAACCCAGTTGTATCTTCTATTAACAATACTCGCATGCCGTATCTCTGATTCTATTGTTTTGCTCATCATAGCTCATCGACCTGACATTAACCTGAATGACGCGGATTTTTGTCTTGTTAGCTTTTTGTGCCTTCTTAAGAACTTGTGTCTTTTTCAGAAAAACATTCGCGTTCAGCTCAGAGTCAGGTAAGGGTTATAGAGTGTGCTTAACAGACATAAAAGGAAACCACGATGAAACACATTCTATTGGCGTTAAGCATTTTTTCAGGCTTGGCATTGTCCATGTCAGCACAGGCTCGGGAAGTAACCTTTACTACCCAACTGGCTCGCTACAATGGCAGCGGCGCGTATTTTGCGATTTATCTTATGGACGCCAATGACAAGTACCAGCAGACGATTTGGGTTGCAGGAAAAGAACGTAAGTATTATTCACACTTACGTGGCTGGTCTCGTGCAAGCGGTAAAAAAAGTGCTGAATACGACGGCAAAACTGGAGCAAGCATCACCAGCGGTAGATCGTTAACCATTACCCAGAACATAGACAATAGCTTGATCGACTCTGGCTATAAAATAGTGATTGATAGCGCTGTCGAAGACGCAAACAGCAACCAAGCGGATGTGTCGACGCCTTTGACAACGGCAGGATCCGGCAAAGCAGTAATCGGGTCCGGATATGTGATGTCATTTACTTACGATCTTAAATAAGCGGGTGGAGTAAAGGTTATGTTACGCAAGTTGCATGGTTTACCAAGTTTAGCGGTGATGTTGTTTGTCATAACGCTGGCCTGTACTGGTGCGGTGCTGTCTTTGATGCCGACATTTCATCGAGCCGCCGCTATGATTCCAGCAGTAGGTGAGGTAAGCGTTGCAACGCTGGCGCAACATGTAGTGACGCATTTTCCACAAGCCGAACGTATAGAACGAGATCTTTCTGGCGAAGTCATTGTGCATTATCAACTAGATGAAAAGTCTCATGCAGACTTGGTTAATCCGTTAACTGGCGAAAGTATTGCACCGTACCAACCTTCCGCTGTTATGGTTTGGTTAAAGGATCTGCATCGCTCATTTTTATTGGGTGACACCGGCCGAATTATGGCAGGTGTGACTGCTGGTTTTATGGTGCTGATTTGTCTTTCTGGAACCTTTTTATTGGTGCGTCGCATTGGTGGTTGGAAAGCCTTAGTTAGACCTTTTAAAGGCAAAGGCGGCAAACGCATTCATTCGGAGTTAGCGCGTTTCGCGGTACTTGGCTTGCTTCTCTCCTCATTGACAGGTGCCTATATGTCAGCACTGCGTTTTGGTGTTTTTACCGATCATACTTATGTAGAAGCCGAGTTTCCTGATGCGGTATCGGGTGGACAACCCGCTTCCGTCGGTTCGTTAGCGGTATTAACAAAAATGGATTTAAGCGAGCTACGAGAGCTCATCTTCCCTGTGCCTGATGACACACAAGATGTTTACTCAGTAACAACTCGCCATGGTGCTGGCTTTGTCGATCAATCAACAGGTCAATGGCTTTCTTTTGAGCCTTTACCTGAAAGCGGTGCGTTTCAGCAGTGGGTGACGAAACTCCACACAGGTGAAGGTTTGTGGTGGTTAGGGTTAATCCTAGGAGCTTCTGCGTTGACTGTGCCGGTGTTGTCTTATACTGGTGCTCGGTCTTGGTGGATTCGTCGCCGTTCGGCCATTACCCAAACCAATAGCCAGACTAACAAGGTGAGTTTTGAGCAAGCGGATACCATTATTTTAGTCGGATCAGAGGGCAATATAACTTGGGGATTTGCTCGAGATCTGCAAGCAAACCTCTGTAAAGCGGGTTGTAGGGTGTATTGCGCTGAGATGAACCAATTGGAGGATTATTATCCACAAGCTAAGCGATTGTTTATTTTAACTTCGACCTACGGCAATGGCGATGCACCGTCTTCTGCCCATAATTTTTTAACAAAATTAGGGAGCTTTCGGCCGGATCAGACCCTGCAATTTGCCGTATTGGGCTTCGGTGATCAGCAGTTTTCGCAATTCTGTCAGTATGCGCTAGATGTGGATGCAGCTCTGCAAAACAAAGGCATAGCTCGTCTTCATTCGGTAGGTTTGATCAATCGAGGTTCTTCTGCACAATTTCGGGAATGGGGTAATGATATTGCTGATGTGACCGGTATTCCGCTTGCTTTAACTCATAACCCTCTGCCGACTCCGACCGCAAAACTGACACTGATAGATCGTGAAGACTATGGTCTAGAAGGCTTGGCTGCCACGAGCATTTTTCGTTTTAGCGCTACTGGTAAGGATTCATTACCTTTTTTTGAAGCCGGTGATTTACTGGGTATTGTGCCGCCGGGAGACGACGTGGCGCGTTTCTACTCCTTGGCGTCATCAACAAGCGATGGCGTGTTGGAAATCTGTGTACGTAAACAGCCTCATGGTGTTTGTTCTGGGTATTTGCACGGTTTAATAATCGGCGGCGGTATTGAAGGCTTTATCCGTCAAAACCCTGAGTTTCGTCCTGCACTTGGCAGCAATCCAGTGATTCTAATTGGAGCGGGTGCGGGTATTGGACCGTTGGCGGGTTTTATTCGCAAAAATACCCAGCGCAATCCTATGTTCCTTTACTGGGGCGGACGCAATGAAGAGGCTGATTTTCTTTATCAGCCAGACCTAGGTCGCTACCTTGAGGATCATCGTTTAACTGGACTACAAACGGCTTTCTCTCAGGTAAAGAGCCAAGCCACTGATCAAATTACTGAAAAAACTTATGTGCAAGATAAGTTGTTACAAGATCAAACCGCCGTTCGACAAATGTTAGAGCAAGGCGCGCAAATTCTTGTTTGTGGTGGCCGAGACATGGCTGCTGGCGTTGCTCAAGCAATTAATGACATTCTTAAACCCTTGCAGATCAATGTTGATTCATTAAAAGCGCAAGGGCGTTATTTAGAGGATGTGTATTAGCCTATTTACCTAATGATTCATTTATTTACATAATGACATTAAGAAACAACGATAGACTCAATTGGTTACCTAATAACGTCTAAACAACACAGTAAGAACGTCAGTGTCTTTGTTATCCTTTGCTTAGTTTTTGGGATGACTTTCATCATATCCAATGCATATAGATAAATTCTCAGAGGTAGAGAGTGTACGAGATAATGATGCTGAAAATAAACGATGATGTTGACTTATTGTCTGCTATTTTAAATATGCAGAGCGAAGAGGAAATTGAAGAAGATCTTCTGACAGCATCGCTGCATCAGGACTTAGATCATTTGATTCAAACCATCCGTCAGCACTTGGGAATGGACACGGCTTTTTTATCTCGTTTTCATCATGGTTATCGCGAAATGCTACATGTCGATAATAGTGTTGGTTGTACCACTGTTCTTCATCAAGGTCATAAAGATAAAAATGAAGAAACCTATTGCCGGCTGATCGCGGATAAAAAACTACCAAATATCATTCCAGATACCTCAAAAAACAAACTAACAAAAGACTTAGCAGTCACCAAAGTGTTGAATATTGGTAGTTACATTGGCGTACCAATCTATCTATCAGACGACTCCATTTACGGCACTTTATGCTGTTTCAGTGAGCGTGCGGATCAATCATTATCGAATAAAGACCTATCGCTTCTAACCCTATTCGCAAAATTTGCAGCGCGTAACATAGAAAAAGAACTTATTGTTTCAAAAATACAGCAAGTAGCCCGTGAAGATATTTTCGATATCATCCATAAAAAACGGCTGAATGTTGTCCTCCAACCCATTTATGATTTGAAAAGTAAGAACGTTCAAGGCTTTGAGTGTTTATCGCGCTTTCAAACCGAACCATATCATTCTCCTGATTATTGGTTTAATAAAGCTAATGTGTCTGGTATTGGTGAAGCACTTGAGTTATTTGCCATTGAGGAGGCGCTTAATTTGTTGCCTGATATTCCAGAGCAGTATTACATAATCCTCAATATCTCTCCTAAGCATCTTACCTCGCCTTATCTGCAAGCCATGTTAGATAAAGCACCTTTGAATAGAATTGTTTTGGAGGTGACTGAGCAAGAATGTATTCCAAACTACAAGGCATTTCGCGATGCTATTCAGCCTTTTCGGGAACGAGGCATGCGACTTGCCGTTGATGACGCTGGAGCGGGTTTTGCAAGTTTTCAGCATATACTGGAGCTGCAAGCAGATATCATTAAATTAGATAGAAGTTTAATTTCTAATATCAATTCAGATCATAGAAAAAGAGCCTTGGTTGCCGCTTTAATCGGCTTTGCAAAAGAAACCAAAAGCAACGTTCTCGGTGAAGGTGTAGAGACCTTGGCAGAGCTGGAAGTGCTACAAGAGTTAGGCGCTCAAACAATTCAAGGATACTTTTTTTGCCATCCGCTGCCAATTGATGACGTGTTAACTTTTTGCTCTAGTCGAGCTTAGTTTGTATGAAAAGAGCCTCTTTAATGAGGCTCTTTATCATGATTGTTTTAATAAAATTTGCTCGTCTTTTTAGAAGACATGAACCTTTTCGATATCAAAACACAGGCTTATTTCTTCGTCGATTTCAAATACTTTATCTTCATTAATAGACGCAATTACCTTATTGCCATCTGCTAATGTAATGTCTAGCACGGTTTCGGTACCAAGACGTTCTGATAATGACACACGGCCATGCATCGAACCTTTTATTTCACCGTGATGAGGCTCTAAATACTGAGGACGAATCCCTAGCTCAAGCGTGTCTCCAATGGCAACATCACGATCGTGTCTAGGTAAGACCACCTCATCTATAACGTCTGAACTGACGGTGATGCTGTCGTTATCATGAGCCACCACTTTTACTTTCACAAAGTTCATTGATGGAGAGCCAAGAAACCCCGCGACAAAGCGATTTGCTGGCTTATGGAAAAGCTCCATTGGTGATCCAATTTGTTGCACTTCTCCATCTTTGAGTACGACGATTTTGTCTGCTAATGTCATCGCTTCAACCTGATCGTGAGTCACATAAATCATGGTGGCATCGAGTTTTTTATGCAGCTTTGAAATCTCCATTCTCATATCCATCCGCAAGGCGGCGTCTAAATTCGAGAGCGGCTCATCAAATAAAAACACTTTAGGATTACGAACAATGGCGCGACCTATCGCAACACGTTGTCTTTGACCACCAGACAGCTGGCTAGGGCGACGATCCAGCAAATGTTCCATTTGCAGAATCTGTGCAGCTTCGTTTACCCGCTGCACTTTTTCATCTTTGGGAACGCCAGATACGGTTAATCCAAAGCCAACGTTCTCTCGTACCGTCATGTGAGGAAAAATGGCATAAGATTGGAAAACCATGGCGATCCCTCGGTCCTTTGGTTGTAAGTCATTGACGACTTTTCCATCTATGGTTAACTCTCCACCAGAAATATCTTCAAGCCCTGCTATCATGCGTAAAAGAGTGGATTTACCACAACCAGAAGGGCCAACAAAAACAACGAACTCGCCGTCTTTGATATCGATATCGACGCCCTTAATAATACGAGTAGAGCCGTAGTTTTTTTCAATGGATTTTAGCTGTAAATCCGCCATGACTACTGTCCTTTTTTATTGTTATCGTCTGTACTTAACAATCCTTCATCATTCACATGTACTGCGACAGGATCTAAAATTTCACCAACAAAGCCATTTGGGCCTTGATCATGAAAACCTATGATAACGGGGCCAGTATCGGTTTGTAGGATGCGTGCAGCATATCGGTAGCATGGTTCATCGCCGTCTAGGAATTCACTTTCTGGGAGGCTCCATGGCCCTTCAGGGTTGTCCGCAACCAAATAGTGATTACCAGTGACTGGTTTACCTGCACGAGCTTTTATAAAAGCATCGGCCCAATGAGAAGACGATGTGCAGAATAAGCAGTACCAACGGCCTTCAAGTTCAAACACTTGTGGTACTTCTAATTGGCCAAAGCCGCCAACAAAAACAGGTTTTTGTAGCTCCCAGTGATACAAGTCGTCAGAGGTAGCAAAGCCAATTGCGCCGCCAGCATTGGGTTCTCCAATACCTGGTGCACGAGCGGTAAAATACATTAACCAGCCTTTGCCATTTGGGTTTTTCATCACCCATGGGTCTCGCATCGCTCGATCATGCCAATGACCTACTTGATGCTGGTCTTCATAATATTGGGCATTTTCGCCGATTATGTCTAAGCACAAGCCGTCTCCCACACGTTTCCAATTATGCAGATCATCGCTTATTGCGTGACCGACACGTTGATATAAACTTTTCTCGGCTAAACAGGTACCAGTATAAAAGAGGTGATATAAGCCATCATCGTCTTTTACCACGCTGCCGGTCCAAGTTGTGGAGTCGTCCCAGGCTGTTGATGTTGAAGGCTCAAAACAGGTGCCTAAATGTTCCCAGTGGATCAAATCTTTTGATATTGCATGAGCCTGAGTGACATTTAAATGGCGCAACTCAGGATTGATAAGCGACTTATCTGCTTGCAGGAAATACCCATGCCAAACATCACCTTCTTTGTGATACCAGCTGTCCCATATCCATTTTTTTTCTAATGCTATTGTCATTTTTATTACTCCAAAAAAAAGCCTATCCTTTGACACCTGTCGATGCGATAGAGGCGATAAATGCACGTTGTAAAGCGAGATAAAAAGCTAAGACAGGCACAGTGATTATGGTGAGATATGCCATAACTTCTCCCCATGCCGTGTTCAATTGAAAAAAGTACTGTAAGCCAACTAATACTGGGCGATATTGCTCTTGCTGCGTCACCATGATTGGCCATAAATATTGGTTATACATGGCTAGGAACTTCAAAATTGCAGCTGTGGCAATGATCGGACCAGACAAAGGCATAACCACTCTCCAGTAAACCTGCCACCAACTGCAGCCTTCTATTCGGGACGCTTCAATAAGCTCCTTAGGCAAATCTTTAAAGTATTGAGCGAACAAGAAAATGGTTAGACCGTCGGCGATAAAGGGGATAATTTGCACTCGATAACTGTTTAACCAGCCCCAGCTAAAGCCATCTAATCCAAGCCAAGGCAATTTTGAAACCATCAACAACATTGGAATCGCTATGGTTTCAAAAGGCACAATTAGAGTGGCTAAAATAATGGAAAAAGCGATGCTTTTTCCTCGCCAGTTGAGGAATACAAACGAAAAACCTGCCATCGAACAAACTAGCAGACCAAGTACAACCGTCACGCCTGTTACAAGGAGTGAGTTCAGCATAAACATGCCAATGGGAGCGCGTTCAAAGGCTGCCTTATAGTTGTCAAAACTAATGTCCCCAATGGGTAGAAACGCTTTAATAGAGGATGTATCTGCTAACAACTGTTGATCAGGTTTTAGTGACGACATCATCATAAAAAGAATCGGCGTGACAAAAATGAGAGCGATGAGAGTCAATACCATATAACGCACGATTAAGCGCAATGTTGGGTTGTCCGTATCTAGTTGAAACATCAGTTTTTCTCCCGTGTTAAGTAGCGCTGCAGTAGGGAAATACTCAAAACGAGTAGGAATAACACGACAGACATCGCTGAGCCTCCAGAAATATCCTGCTTTCCGTAACCGCGTTCTACTGCCTGATAAACAATAGTCTGAGTGCTATCCAGAGGACCGCCACTTGTCATCACATCGATCTGCGCAAATAGCGAGAAGGCTTGCATGGTAATGACGATTACGACTAATACGGCCGTATTACGTAAGCCTGGCCATGTGACGTAGCGGAATGTCTGCCAAGGACTTGCACCCTCAATTTTCGCTGCTTCATAGAGTGTTGGAGAGATGGTTTGTAAGCCTGACAGCCAGATAATCATGTGAAAACCTACCGCCTGCCAAATAGACATAGCCATGATTGAACCGAGCGCCGTATCTTGATTACCCAGCCAGTCCACCGCTTTGAAATGACCAAATGTGAGAGTATTCAGCACACTATTTAATAGTCCGTTTTGGCCGTCATAGATAAAACGCCATAACAAAGAGACGACCACGATCGATACAACGACAGGCATAAAATATATCGACCTGAAAATCTGTATGCCGCGTAATGGTTGGTTAATTAGCAATGCCAATATGAGTGCCAAAGCACCTTGAATAGGGGCAACAAACGCCACGAAGGTAAGGGTATTAACCAGAGCTTTCATAAACACAAGATCACTGGCCATAATCGCGACTTTTTGCTCCCCCCAAGAGAATGAGAACCACTCTTTCATCCCTTGTACATTGGGATAATCAGGGTTATTTCGGGTGAATTTTCTGAGTCTTGGGTATTTATTGTCCCCGTTCTTATCCACTAAAATGTTGCCACTAGCATCGATTTCAGGATCAACTACCAAAATGCCTACATCTAGCATATTGGTGTAGTTTTCTAACCCCACGAACTCTGCTGCGTTAGGGGACATCAAGCGCTGATTCGTTAAAGAGAATGCAATAGCTAAAATAAATGGAATGACAATAAATAGAAGCATCAAGCCGAAACCGGGAGACGCAAACAGCCATCCTGTGGTGTTATGCCGCGTTAATATCGAGTTTTTTTTCATAAAAAATACCAGTATCGCTAGCTCTAAAATATTTTGCTAAAAGTAGGCAGGTAGAGAAGTCCTATACCTGCCAAGGACCTATCAAAACGTATTAACGGCTGTAGCCGCGGTTTTTCTCAATATCGGCATTAATTTCATCAGCTGCGCTATCTAACGTGTCCGCAACATCTGCACCATCAGCGATATCTGCTAAGGCTTTTTCAAAGACTTTTGCTTCAACAATATAACCAGGAGTGACGGGACGAACTAAGGCCTGTGCTTTGGATAGGGCATAAAAAACGGCCAAAGCTCCGCCTTGTCGATAATTTTTTGTTAATTCTGCCGCGGATTGTGTTGGTGGTATTACGCCAATGCTGTCTGAAAATGCAGCTAAGTATTTATCTTGAAGAGCAAATTCAATAAAGTCCGATGCGCCTTGTGGGTGTTTAGAAGCCGAAGAGACTCCGAATTGCCAACTTGCAGCACCTATTTTAGGCCCATGTCCAAAATCAGGTGCAGGCAAAAACAGCGCATCATCACCAAACTTATTTAAGTTTTTTAAAGCCGCCCAGTTTCCGTACCATTGCATCGCATATTTTCCCTCTAATAATCCTGTTTCATGGTCTGCTGGGTCTTGAGAGTTGCCTGGCGCATAGCCATTGACGAATAAGCTTTGCCACCACTCACCAAAGGCTATGGCTTCGGGGCCATTTAATGTACCTTCAGCTGTTTTATAGGTGGAACGATCAATCAGGTCGCCACCGAAACTTTGTAAAAATGGGCTAAAAGCATAAGGAAACCATTCGCCACTTTCAGCCATACCTAAATCAAGCGGATAATCATATTTTCCTGTCGCTTTCAGCTTTTTAAGAACGTCGTTGAATTCTTCTTCAGTCCATGGTGAGTCAATTGTTGGTATACGAGCTCCGACTTCATTTAAGGTTGAGCGGCGTGTCATCATAGCGACGGCAGAGTCCCATAAGCCGATTGAATACAATTGCCCGTCCCAATAGCCTTTAACTCCTGGTAAAAAATCAGCAATTTTTGCTTCGTTGATTAACAAAGGTCGTAAATATCCAGCCCATGCCCAATTAGGCATCACAGGACCATCCACATCTAAAATATCCGGTAAATTGTTCGCTAATGCGGCTGCAACAACGGAGTCGTTGTATGAACCTTGGGGAAATGACTCTAAAACCACATTCCAATCGTCTTGGCTGCTATTAAAGTCATTCACAATTTGATTAATGACTTTTGCTTCCACTTTATTACCGGCACCGTGATACCAAAGCGATAGATCCGTTTTTGCAAAGGCGGAAGTTGAGCCAAAAGTGCCCCCTAAAGCACTTGCAGACAACATGGTTAATGCCAATCTTTTTGTTATTTTCATGTTTTTCTCCCATTGGTATGAGCTATTTTTTAAAATGACACCGATGTCATTTTTTGTTAAAAGTAACTCAGCGTAGCTCTGATGCGTTACTCGATAAATTTATTGGTGATTAAATCTTAAGAATTGATTGCCGCCAAATAACAGGACTATCAACGATGGTTATTGCTGAGTTTGGTGCTTTTTGGTCTTTACCATCAATCAACTTTAAAAGTTGTCGTGCCGCTTCTTGCCCAATTTCTTGATAAGGCAGATGTACCGTGGTTAATGCTGGGTACAAACCTTCAGTAATCGCAAGATAGTTATCATAACCTGCAATGGATATTTGCTCAGGTATACGGATACCCTTGACTCTTAAAATACCATAAAGCTTGAGTGCCATTTTGTCGTTACCACAACAAATAGCAGTAGGCGGACAGGCCAATGAAAGCAAGTGATCAATCGCGTCGATGATCAATTTTTCGTTGTCTAGTAGATCTAGTGTGTCTGCACATAAAACTAACTCAGGATCGTACGCAATGTCGTTTTCATGTAAGGCCTGTTGGTATCCTTCAAGTCGTTGATGCGTTGCGACCATGGATGGGTCTAAGGTCAAGTATGCAATTCTGGAGTGACCTTCTTTTATGATTTTATCCACTAAAGATTTTTGACCCATTTGGTCATTTGGAACCACGGATGTTGTGTGGTTTGTATCAAAGCAGTTTGCTAGTACAGTGTGGATGCTTTTACTGGCGATAGGTAAATCTATTTGCTTATGATAATTCGCCACATAAATAAGCCCTTCAACACGATGTTCTTGAAATGTCCGAATTAAATGAGACACCGATGCAGCAGAATCTCCTGTATCGGCGATTAATAACGTTTTACCAGAGGCTTGCATTACCTTTTGAATACCCTGAACAATAAATAAATCAGGCAAACCAGTGGGTGCATTAGATGTGTCAGAAAAATGAGAAATAGCACCTGTGACCAAGCCGATAAGCCCCGATTTATTTGATCGCATAGATCTCGCCGCAGTACTTGGAACATAGCCAAGAGCTGCAATGGCAGCTTCTACTTTCTTACGGGTCTTTTCTCCGACAGGAACATCATTATTTAATACGCGAGAAACTGTCTTTGGAGAGACTCCAGCGGCTTCTGCAACATCGTAAATGGTCGTCATTTTTATTCTTTTCTCGTTATGACATCGGTGTCATTTTTATTTAAAAATAAATCCCTGTCAACCTCATTGAATATAAAAAGACCAATTTTATTGTTATATTAGGACGATGATGGTTATTTAAGACTCTTTTAAAAAGAGATATCTGATTGGTTTTATTCAATAAAAAGAGCGCTTACTTTTTGAGTTAAGCACTCTTTTTTATAGATAAAAAAAGGTTAAAAGCTTGTGACGACAGTGACGCCCGGTGGGTTGATCTTGTCCATATTGGTTAGCGCGACAATAGATTCTTCCAAACTGATGGTTCGACCAAGCAGTTTCTCTGGGCTGAGTTTGCCAGACTTAATCATTGCCAGCATGGCGTCGTAACGAAATGCCTGCATACCATGGCTGCCGATGATTTCTAGCTCATGAGCGATAACCAGATTCATCGGAATCGGCGGTGTGGCTTGATCGGCTAATAACAAGCCGACCTGAACGTGCTTGCCTAGTTTTTTCAAACTTTTAATAGAGTTGATGCAAGTCGTTGGGTGACCTAAAGCATCGATCGATACATGGGCACCGCCGCGGGTGATTTCTTTAATCGCTTCAGCCACATCTGCCACGCTGGTGGCGTTAATTGTTGCGTAGGCGCCTAGGGCTTTTGCGAGCTCAAGTTTATCGTCTGTCACGTCTACTGCGATAACATTGGCACCAATACTGTTAGCAATCATGATGGCAGACAGTCCAACGCCACCGCAGCCATGAACAGCGACCCACTGACCTGCGCTGACTTTACCTTGATCGACAACCGCTCTAAACGAGGTAACAAAGCGACAGCCAAGGCTCGCTGCTGTGGTGAAGTCTATGGTTTCAGGCAAGGTAACTAGATTCACATCCGCATGATGAATAGAGACGTATTCCGCGAAAGATCCCCAATGGGTAAAGCCTGGCTGAGTTTGATTGCCGCAGACTTGATGATTCCCTCCGTGGCATTCTGGACAAGAACCGCATCCGCTAACAAAAGGTACGGTCACTCGGTCGCCGACTTTAAAGCGCTGAACATCTTTGCCAACGGCTTCAATAATACCGGCAAACTCATGGCCCGGAACGTGTGGCAGCACAATGTCGGGATCGTGTCCCATCCAGCCATGCCAATCGCTACGGCATACACCTGTCGCTTCGACCTTGATCACTACACCATGTTTTTCTGGCGTTGGATCTTCTACATTCATAATTTTTGGTGTGGCCGAAAAGCTTTCGTAGACAACTGCTTTCATGGTTTGCTCCTTTGGTGATCTATACGTCAGACTAATAGACTACTTAATACACTAGAAATTACCTTGCTCTTTTCCTTGTATATTAGAGAACTTAAGAAATATTATTTCAGATATAAGGTTAATTAGAGGGGAGTCTTTCAATGGCGGCTTTGGATAAGGTAGACACTGATATTGTTCGGCGCATGCAGCAAGATGGCAAATTGACCAACGCTAAATTGGCCAGTGAACTATCATTGAGTGAAACGCCCTGTTGGCGAAGATTAAAGCGGCTGGAGGAAGAGGGCATTATAACCGACTATCAGGCAAATCTTGATCGTCGTAAATTAGGCTTCGGCGTGATGGCGTTTGTGCAACTCACTTGTAATCAGCACGATGCCGAAACCACGCAAACTTTCGAAGAAATGATCCAACGTTGCGACAATGTTTTATCCTGCCATAACACCACAGGAGCGGCGGATTTTTTGTTGCAAGTGGTCGCCAAAGACTTAGATGATTACAGCCGCTTTGTCGATCAAGTGCTTAGGAAATTACCCGGTGTGTCTGCGATTGCTTCGAATATTTCTTTGCGGGAATTGAAAGCCTCAACGCGGTTGCCAATATAAATTTGGTGTAACAGAAAGAGGTTAGTTTGCTATGTAAGAATGACGAGTCACGCAGTTACAAAATAAAATTTACATCTACATGGAGGTCAGGTTTGATAACAAGGATGAATAAATAAGTAAGCTTCAGAAAGGAGAGTAACATTGACAAACAATTACGATCATTTGATCCATATTAGAGATCATTCCGAAGTTGCCTTATATGAACTTATCCCTGATGTTGTGTGGATTTTTGACCTTGATAAACACGGCTGGTGGTGGGGCAACTCCGCCTCTCTTAAGTTTTGGGGATTAAACACACTTGAAGACTTGATGAATAAAGACTTGTCTGGTGATACCCAAGGCGCAAAGGATCGCACTGCACAAACGTTTGAGCTGGCAGCGAAGTCAGGCTTAACGATCGACCCTTGGACAACCTATCCAAATGGAAAACCAAAAACTCTGTATATGCGTCATCGTGCGGTTTTGGTCGGGCCGGATAAACATAGAGCCATCATTGCGTTTATCAATGAAGAAGTGAATATTGGGGATATTCCAGAAAATCTATTACTGGTTGAAGCCATGCGCTACACAAGTGTAGTGGTGACTAGCTTCAGTTTTGCTGGTGATCCAATTGTAGAGAATCCAGCCTCTACAGAAGCTTACAAACACCTATCAAGACAAAACACCTCAGAGGGGCAATCTTTCTTTACCTCGCGCTTTGCCAGTTTAGTAGAAGGTCAAAAAATACTAGCACAGGCAATAGAAGAAAAAGGCGGACAATGGACTTGTGATGTTAAAACCTCCGCGGGTCCTCGTAAGCACAGCTTAGATGTACGCATGACACGTCATCCTTTAACGGGAGAATTTTTGCTGCTGATGTCTGAGTATGATGTTTCTGCACTACACACGGCTCTAGAAGCAGAGAAAGTGGCGCAAGATAAACTGCGACGGCTAGCACATTATGATGCCGTGACTGGGATTCCTTCATTGCATTATTTGTTGGAAAAAGAAGGGGAACTGATCGCGAAAGCCAAACAAGACAACCATTTATTATCCATTTTATATTTGGATCTAGATGGCTTTAAACAAGTGAACGATAATCACGGTCACGAAGCGGGTAATCAAGTTCTTACTAGCATTGCTGAGCGGTTACATTCCCAAACTAAAGATGTTGGGCAAATCGTCAGAGTCGGTGGTGATGAATTTGTTATTTGGCTTGATCGTCTTGATGATCGTGATGAAGTGCTTAAATTGGCCAATATCATTCTAAATGTCGTATTAGAGCCTGTCATGATCAGTGATACGAATAAAACGGTACAAGTTAGTACTAGTCTAGGTATTGCTCATTACCCTGAATATGGTGAAGACATGAAGTCGCTTATACAAACTGCTGATAGCACTATGTACCGTGTTAAAAAGCAGGGTAAATGTGATGTACAAGTGGCAATTTAAATAATGAAGCCAACCCTTGATGGTTGGCTTCATTGCTTTTAGGGGTGGTTAAAAGACAAGAAATTACAAGGTCATTACGATACGGCCTGTAATTTCGCCTTTTTCCATATCGGCGAAGATTTCATTAATATCGTCTAAGGATTTTTCTGCGATAATCGCTTTCACCTTGCCGCGTGCGGCAAATTCCAAGCATTCTTCCAGATCTTTACGAGTACCGACGATGGAGCCAACGACACTGACGCCATTGAGGACGGTGTTGAAAATAGGCAATGGCATGTCTTCTGGTGGCAAACCAACCAAGACACATTTACCGCCACGTCGAACCACGTCATAACTTTGTCTGAAGCCCGCTTTACTAACGGCTGTACAAACGGTGGCATGAACACCTGAGGTTGTTTCTAAAATCTCTTTAACAACATCGTTAGTTTTGAAATCAAAGAAATATTCTGCACCGAGTGACATGGACAGCTCGCGTTTCGCAGTGCCCGTATCGACAGCGACTACTCGAAATCCCATAGCAACGGCGTATTGCACCGCTAAATGGCCTAGACCGCCAATACCAAACAGAGCCACCCAATCGCCTGGCTTCGCACCGGACACTTTGAGCGCTTTGTAAGTAGTTACACCAGCACAGAATAAAGGTGCCGCTTCAACATAACCTAAACCTTCTGGAACTTTAACGACATATTCTGCATGAGCCGCACAAAATTCAGCGTAGCTGCCATCAACAGAGTAACCTGCATTTTGTTGTGAAAGACACAAGTTTTCGTTACCTGTTAAACAATATTCACAATGTCCGCAGGCACTGTACAACCAAGGAATACCGACTCGATCCCCCAAGGCTAAATGCTTTACTGCACTGCCGACTTCGACTATCTCACCAACACCTTCGTGACCCGGAATAAAGGGCAGTGTCGGTTTAACAGGCCAATCTCCATGACAAGCATGTAAATCCGTATGGCACACACCGCAAGCATGAATTTTGACGAGAACTTGATGTGGTTCAATCTTGGGTTTAACAACATCCTCAATTTTTAGAATGGCACCAAACTTACTGGCTACAGCTGCTTTCATAACAAACTCCATCTTTTATTTTTTTGTGCTGTTTAGGACAGCGTTATATTTAAGAACACTTTCGTTTGCTTCTTTACTTTAAAAGTAACCAAATAAAAAACTTATCCATCAGTCCAATATGTTTGCATCACAGTATAATTTACATTTTAAACTAGGTTTTTTTGCTTTTTTAATCTGATAACTTTTTGTTTTTAATCAGCTTTTATTTTTGTTGGATAGACTTTCTCTAAGCGAGCTAATCCAACCGCCGAACTTATGCATCACTGTGCTGCCTTTACCGAGTAGCTCATGCATCTCTTCTTCAAATCGAGATTGCTTGCTTTCCTCAGGTTCCGGTAGTGGTGGTAAAATGTGTGCGAAATAGGTTTTGTCGAGCAAGCGATGCAGCAGGCGTTCACCCATAAATGGCTTGCCACTATTGAGTGCTCTGGCGCCTTTAATCAAGTTACGAATATCGTACTGAGTCGGGCTAATATCAGGCACTTGTTTAGGAATGTTCAGTAGTTTATAAACCCCAATACGAGCCGTACGAATGGACGCTTCCATGGTGAAAATAATGTCGTTGCGTGTTTCTACAAACTGTCCAATTAAACCTAAATTAGTGCAACCTTCTGGCACAGCATGAGGGCGATCGCCAGCCGCTCGGGTCATAAATTGAGCCGTAATATAAGGCATGAGTGCGAGGCGAATTTTGGTATTGGCAACAATCACATCAAGCTGGTCTTCAATATTTAGGTGATAACAAAGCTCGGTGAGGATTTCTTTACCGGTGCATTGCGCCATGGTTTTGTGGATACGATTACCTGGTTTATCCATCAATAAGCCATATACCCAAAGAACCAATGTATCGTCTGGTTGGTCTGGGAAATGTGGCTGACGGTTACAGGTAACGCTCATTAGCCAGTTTGAATCGGTAATCGTGATGATGCCGCCAGTGACAGAGCGACCAGAATACGGATCATTTACGGACAAAGTTTTCAGCTTGTCGATAAGAGGAGAAGGTTTACAAGTGAGTGTGGCCGATTCCCAGATGGATTTATCCACATCACCGTAGAATTTTTCTGGCTTGCCGAATACTGGCGATTTTTTTGCCAAATTTTTCCATAAGGTCCAGCCGCTGTTTTCACCCGGATCATGCTTGTCGCAAGTGAGCTCAGGCACGTTTTCCATATCGCCATAAGCCGTGTGTTCCGTCATTGATCCCGTTAGCGTAAAGACCAAATCGCCAAGCCCGACATTAATATGTTTGGCTTCTTCTTTGCCTTCTTTAATGACAACCGCTCGAATACCGGTTACGGTTTTTTTATCTCCAGAAAAGGAGATATCAAGATCTTCCACCCGAGTGCCGAACTGAAAGGTCACGCCTTTCTCGCGCAGCATATCTGCCAGCGGTTTAATAAAGGTATCGTATTGATTATACTTAGGAAAAACCAATGCCGACATATCAGCAAAACCATCGATAGAGTCTAGGAAACGATGCAAATACAGTTTGGTTTCTAATAGGCTGTGGCAATTTTTGAAGGCAAACATGGAGCGGAAAAGGAACCAAAAGTTTGTTTTTAAGAAACCTTCACTGAAATAATCTTCGATACTGATGTCGTCTAATTCTTCCTTACGTTTTAGCATCAAACGAATCAGTTCCCATTGCTGGGATTTGCTCAGACCAAAGTCCTTCGCGTCCAACAATTCGCCACATTTGTGCATTAAACGCGCTGCGGAATAGTTGGGATCGTTGTCATTAATAAGACGGTATTCATCCAGAATGGAATAGCCTTCTGGCAACTCGACTGCAGGTACATCTTGAAACAAATCCCACAGAGTGTCGTAGTTCCAATTCATCTCACGACCGCCACGGATGATATAACCTTCTTCAGGATTACCCGCACCATCCATAGAGCCGCCTTCCACAGTCATTTCTTCTAAAATGGTGATGTTTTCAGCCGGCATATGAGCGTCACGAAGCAGATAAAAAGCCGCCGCAAGGCCGCCGATGCCACTGCCAACAATCCACGCTTTACGATTTTGAATACCTGGAGTTGGCAAAGTTGTGTGGCGAGCATAAGGCGCAATAAAATCGCAAGGCGGTAAGGTGTTTAACGCTTGGTGATGCCAATAATCGCGGGTGCTATCGGGTTCATGTTCGAATCCCTCTGGGGCAGTGGTAGAAATAGTAAACGTCGAAATGTCTTTATGACTCATCACATTTTTCCCTTCTTTAGGCGCATTAGTCGAAATGCTATGTGATCATAGTGGCACAGAAGAAGACGGTGGAAACTGCGTTAGATCAAGGATTGCGTCTTAATTTTCTATAAGAAAAAGAGGTGTTGTAAAAGAGTCTCTACTTATTGCAGTAAATATGCAGTCTAAGTGCATCTCCTGAAATACGGTTGTTTTTAGTCGTGTCATCGCCAACTATGTATGCAGGAACACGAAATAAAAGAAACGTTAACTAGAACAATTTAGCTTAGGAGGAAAATATGCAAAATCAAACTGCACATGCCCACCACATTACAGACATTATTAAAGTGATGAACGGCGGTATTGAATTCTACCAAGAAGCGAAAACCAAACTAGATGACAGTACTTACAACGCTTTTTTTGATCGCATGATTGGTGCTAAAACGGAGGCTGTTACAGAGCTACAACCATTCGCTATCGATCAGCAAGGTGAAGTAGAAACTGATACTAATAATTTAGTAAAAGCGCGTCAGGCTTATACTAAATTAATATCTAAAATCTCCAGTGAATCCACTGCTTTTACTTATGTTGACCAGCTAGAAGAAGTGGAAGATAAGGTACTTGAAGAGCTCGACCTCGCGTTAGAACGAAACCAAACGCAAGACTGTGAAGTTACTCTACGCCGCGTTAAAGTCAGAATGAAAGAGTGCCATGACGAAATGAAAGCTCTGCAAGTAGCAGCTCAGCATTAACAGTTTGTACTTGAAACAAACTGTATTTTCCAAAATAGCAGCGTCTTATTTCGCCGATTAGTATCCGTTTTTTAAAACGAGACCAAGGTGAAAATTAAGCAAAATAGTCGCTGAATACTGCTTTAATTCAAAAGCCAGCATTGACAGATTAGGGGTCAATGCTGGCTTTTTTGTGTCTATTTAACGGGTTCACTTATGGCAATAAATGTTTAGACATCTAATCATTTATTGCAATTGTTGTCGGCTTTTGTCAAAGTATACATAGAGGAGGAGCCTTTATGACCAATTCACAAAAGACGGCAACGGGTGCAATTTTGCTACCGGTATTTATTCCAACCGTTATCGTTACCCTATTTCTTATCGTTGGAACTCTAAGTAATCCAGAGCTTGCAGGGGAAGTATTTCAAAGCGCATTGGCTTGGGTGACTAAGACCTTCGGCTGGTTCTATATGCTGGCTACCGCGATTTTTCTCGTATTTCTTGTTTGTATCGGATTCAGTCGTTGGGGCAATATTCGCTTAGGCCCAGACCACGGAGACCCGGAATACAGTTTTCCGGCTTGGTTTGCGATGCTATTTTCCGCGGGTTACGGTATTGCTTTATTGTTCTTTGGCGTTGCTGAACCTGTCTTGCACTTTTCCCAACCACCTAATGCAACCGCCGAGACAATCGGTGCTGCTCGCGAAGCCATGCAAATTGCCTACTTCCATTGGGGTTTGCATATTTGGGGTATTTATGGCCTGATGGGGCTTGTGCTCGCCTATTTTGCTTTTCGTCATGGTTTGCCGCTAGCGGTACGTTCGGCGCTTTACCCGCTGATTGGTGATCGTATTTATGGCCCTATTGGTCATATTGTCGATGTGTTTGCCATTCTCGGTACCTTATTTGGTTTGGCGACCACACTTGGGTTATCGGTTACACAAATTAATGCGGGTTTGCATTATCTTTGGGAAGACATTCCGATTAATACCACGGTGCAAATCACCGCCATTGGCTTAATCACGTTAGCCGCGATTGGTTCTGTGGTTGCGGGTATGGATAAAGGGGTGAAAAACCTTTCGATTTTGAATATGGGGCTGGCTGTATTCATTATGGTGATTGTGTTTTTCGTTGGCCCAAGTATTCACATTCTTGATGCCTTCGTACAAAACACCGGCTCGTATTTGAGTAACATTGTTGAGCGTACCTTCAATCTACAGGCTTATACGCAAAGTGATTGGATTGGTAACTGGACGCTGTTCATCTTCGCGTGGACTATCGCTTGGGCGCCGTTCGTCGGTTTGTTTATTGCCAAGATCAGCCGTGGTCGTACCATCCGTCAGTTTATTTTTGGCGTGCTTGCAGTTCCGACATTATTTACCTTCCTATGGTTTGCTATCTTTGGTGATACCGCTCTGTATTTGATTATGGAACAGGGCAAGGATGTTTTGATTGGCGAAGTACAAGCCGATCATTCTGTTGCGTTATTTCAGTTCTATGACTTGTTGCCTTGGTCTACTTTTTTATCTGTGATCACGGTATTTTTGATAATCACCTTCTTTGTTACCTCTTCGGATTCGGGGTCATTAGTGGTCGATTCATTAGCTTCTGGTGGCGCACTAGAAACGCCAGTTTGGCAGCGTGTGTTTTGGGCGTCTCTTGAAGGTATCATTGCCGCAACCTTATTGTTGGCTGGTGGCTTAGGCGCACTGCAAACCATGAGTATTCTGGCTGCTTTGCCTTTTGCCATCATCATGTTGATTGCAGCTCTTGGTTTATGGCGAGCCTTGGTAATCGAGGGTCATCGTGGGGCAGCCGTGGAGGCAGCAGCAACTCCAGGTCGAGCTTTCAGTAATGAAGGCAGCTGGCGCAAACGTTTAAGCACCTTGTTTAAGTTTCCTGGCGAAGCCAAGGTGACGCACTTTATTAAAGACGTTGTGGAGCCGGCGATGGAAGAAGTGCAAAAAGAGCTGGCGACTCATGGTTGGAAAGCCAATATAACCAGAGAAAAAAATGGCGTGACCTTCCAGCTAGAGCGTGACGAAAAATTGGATTTCTATTACCAAGTGGTGGCCACGGAACATGAAATACCAGAGGCGCACAGTGAGAACTCCAAATACGATACGCATTGGCAAGCGGATGTGTATATTCGCAATGGTGCTCTGGGTTATGAACTATATGGCTGTAGTCAAGATGAAGTAATACGAGACTTGATTGACCAGTTAGAGCAGTACTTCAACTTTGTTGATGCCGCGCCAGGGCAATTGCCTTGGAATACGGTTTCTTAGACATAGATCTAGTAAAAAAGAGCTAAGCAAAAAGCCAGTATTGACTCAACAAGAGTGAATGCTGGCTTTTTCATTGGCTTCAATTTAGCCTGCCATGCGAGCCAAAATGTTATCTTTGAACCAAAAGCGGTGTATTAGTGCCATTGCTATGTGGCCTATCATTAATCCTGCCAGTAGCCATGAAAGAGGGCTGTGTAACAGATCGGCAGGAGCAACCATCCACGCAATATGACGTTCTGCTGCAGGCAGCATGGTCATGCCATATAAACGTATTTCATAGCCCTCACCATACTGGCGTAGTAAGGCAATAGCGGGTAATAGAAGTAGTAATACATAAAAGGCTGCATGTACTAGACGCGCTAGCTTGCCATCCCAGCCTAGTGTTTTGGGAGGGCGTTGTTTTCTGTTTAGCCATGTCCAATATAAACGAACAAGGGTGACGACCAGAATCAGCAAACCTAATGACCCATGTGGGCCAATGTTAGCCAAGAATAATGTAACAGCGTTTTTTCCTGTTCCTCGCCAAGCTAACACTACGAAGAACTGTAATATGACGAGGGCTGCGGTAAGCCAATGTAACGTACGGCTGACTCTTCCGTAGTAATTTTGACTGTCTCGCCATTTTGTATCACTTTGATTTATGATGCCTGTGTTTTCTATATGTAACGTCATTGAATCTAGAGCTCCCTAATTTTTTAACCTTGTCCTGAAGTTTGTAACTCATGCTAGCGGTTAAAAAGCTTTGTATAAAAGAGTTTGATTATAACGATAACTGTTATCATTTGAAGGCGTTTGTTGTGGAAATTATGACACTAAAACGAGAGTCTAATGAAAATTAGGCTCTCGTTTTAGTGTTTTGAAAGGATGGCAGAGCTAGCTAACTACCGATTCAGGCACGATGACGCTTAAAGATTGAGGTCTGACGACCACTTCTAGCTTCTCTGCTTCACGCTCTTCGCCATCCACTACATAGTGACCAACTTGGCTTATATCCACTGTGACACGCTGTGCAGAACGGTGAAAGATCCCATTGTTGCCTTCAGGGCTATTGCTGTCTTCTGGTAATTCGCTGTCTTCGTTTCTGTCACCCATACCTAGCATGGCTAATTCTGCTAAGTTTAATATTTGCATGCGTTCTGGGTCTAACCAAGTTAAATCCAATTCGCCATCCATGATATTCGGCACACCTTTACCTTGTGCTAACAAAGTGGTGATTGGCGCTGCGTTAGCAATGGTTAAACTCGGAGTTTTGATGGTAAACGGCTCTTCGTTATTGAGCTGTACAGTAAACTCATAGACATCGTTTTGTCCGATGGCTTCCCATAAACCTTTCAAATAGGCAAGTTGCCCGCTAGTGTTCTTTTTACTGCGATCGGCTTTTTCAATCATTTGTTGTTCAAAGCCAACACCAGCCAGTAATAGCATTAATTCGCCATTGCAGGTTGCGGTGTCGATGCGTTGCTCGCAGCCGTCGATCAAATTCAAGCAGATCGTTTCCAGTGGGGCGATTTTCGACATGGTGCCGCACAATACATGGCTTAACGCGTTAGCGGTTCCAAATGGAATAATGCCCAACTTGATATTTGTGCCTACCATTGCGGCAGCAACCTCGGTGACGGTGCCATCGCCACCGCAGGCAATGATCATATCAGGTGAGGCTTTGACAGCTTCTTTGGCTAGATCAGTACCGTTTATTTCCGGTGTTGTTGTTTTTACCGTGATATCAAAATAGGCAGATAAGTAACGCAAGATAAGGTCTTGTTGTTCTTCCCATTGACGCGTACCAGACACTGGGTTGGCGATTAACCAAGCCGAGTTATGAACCACTAGCAGCTTATTATCCAAAGCACGTTTTAAATACTTAAACTGGCGCTTATTCAAACGAGCTGTTTGGCGTATTTCACGTATTTTATCCATTATATCGCTGGGTGACGATTTTGGATTCTGGCTGAGTAAATACGCCGCCATCATAAATACCGAGCGGCCACGGCCCAAAGCACAATGCACGACAACGGAACGTCCCGTTTTACGATGCGTATGTATCCAGTTTAGCGCACGATGTATTTGGGTATCGGAGGGAACAGAATGGTCAAGAATAGGGACGTTTAAATAATCCACATCGGCTTGGTATAACATCCAATTCAAAGAGCTGAATTCAGCCGTTACATCTAATACTGCACTGATGTTCTCGCTTTTGATTTGGTGAATATCAGAAGGAAACAAACGTCTCGCAAGGTATAAACCTTCATCTATTTTTTGTAACGCAGGAACAGAATCTGTGCTTCTCGCCCAGCTGTTATAAAGTTGTGTGCTCCATAAAAATGGCATAAAGACCCAACGAACATACACGGGTACTGTGCCATCGGAGCGTTTGCGAAAAATGGTGGGTTTGTTAAGAAGGTAGGCAAGGCTGACAGTGAAAAAAGACAGGGCGAACCATGCCCAAGCTAGCTGAAAGTAGACATTGTTGGTCATAATAACCAACAAAACAAAGACAGCGGTGACCAATAAATAGTAGTTTGGTTTAAACAATACAACTCTCCTAGAGTCCAGCCATAGTCTAAATAGAGTACCACACCACCCTCTAAAATAAAGGCAGGGAGAAGTGATGATGTTGTAAAGGTATCTTAAAATCGAAAATGTTGGCCTTTCTATATGGTTATATTTTGATGATTAATTTACCAACATTTTTTCCCTTGAATAGACTCATAAAAGCCTGAGGTGCATTTTCAATACCTTCAACAATATGTTCTCTAAAGGTCAGCTTTCCGTCTTGCAACCACGTGACTGCTTGTTGATGATAGTCATCTTTCATGTCTACTAACTCATCAAATATGAAACCTTGTACTTTTAGTCTTTTAATCAGTACCTGTGAAAAAGCACTAGGAAAACGATCTATGCTTTTAACCTGAGGAAGGTTACGGTCAAAAGATATTGTCCCACAAACTAGAAACCTACCATGGATAGCCATATTATTTAACGCTTCAAACGCAATATCTCCACCGACGTTATCAAAGAAAATATCAATTCCTTGTGGTGTAAGTTTTTTTAGATTTTCTGAAAAATTATCATCTTTATAATCAAGTGTTTTAATGCTGAGTTCAGTCTCCAATATCTTGCACTTCTCTTGCCCACCCGTAATACCTATAACATTACAGCCAAGGTTTCGTCCTGTTTGCGCCACTATTGAGCCAACGCTGCCATTTGCAGCAGATACAACAAGCGTTTCACCTGCTTTAGGTTGGCCATAGCGAATTAATGCGCCATACCCAGTTAAACCAGTTAAGCCCAATACTCCAAGATAAGCACTTGGAGAAACTGCATATTCAGGCAATTTCACTAAATTGTTACCGTCTGAAATAGCATATTGCTGCCAACCGTGCGCAGAAGATACGAGCTGACCAACAGAAAAATTTGCATTATTGCTTTGGATCACCTCGCTAATCGTTTCGCCAATCATAACAGCGCCTAATTTTACCGATGCGGCATAAGAAGGTGTGTCGTACATGCGTCCTCTCATATACGGGTCTAAGGATAGATATAGGGTTTTAAGCAAGACTTCGCCTGCTTGAGGGAAAGGTATTTGAGATTTCTGAAGGGCAAAGTTCAGCTCGCTGATTCCTGCAGTTGGGCGAGAATGCAAAATAATCTGTAGGTTTTTGTTTTCCATGATTTTTCCTGTAAGTAATTCGCTCAAATCCTGTTTATAGGATGGTCAAAAAAGCATCGTTAAGATCGTGTATATTTGTGTAGACTAACAAATAAAATATATTTTGTGATAAAAATATATTTTACATATTAAAAAATATATTTTAGGATCGAATGCAATTAGGGTTTTTAGGAGTAGTAAGGTTTTGAGTGTAATTAAGTCAAAGGCAATGACAGCGTATAAGCAGTTACGAAAGGACGTTATGTACGGCAAATACCAGCCACTAGATAGGTTACGTATTGATCCGATTTGCGAAACCTTGAAAGTTAGTCCGGGTGCTGTTCGTGAGGCCTTATCTCGTTTGGTCTCAGATGGGTTAGTTGTTGCTGAGGAGCAGCGTGGTTTTATTGTTGCGCCAGTATCCGCTGTTGAAATGATTGAACTGACAGAAGTTCGTATTGAGATTGAGTCTTATTGCCTCAGAGAAGCGATTAAGGCCGGAGATTTAGATTGGGAAGCGTCAATCTTGTCTAGTCATCACAAGCTTTTACGTACACCGGTTGGAAACGATTTCTTGCCTGTTGAATGGCTAGAAGCCCACTCTGAATATCATGACTCGTTGGTATCTGCCTGTGGTAATCGTTGGTGGCTGCGTTTTAGAGAACAGCTTTTTGCGCAGGCCGAACGTTATTTGAGCCTACATAGGGTAAAGGAAGAAGTTTACCTTGATGTTAATGAAGATCATCAAGGACTTATGCAAGCTGTTTTAAATCGAAATGAAAAAGAAGCTTGTGAAATTATGAGTAACCACCTGCAAAAAGCGGCTGATAATTTACTGAAGTCAGGCGTTCTGGACGGTTGATTTATAGCTTCTCTAATATTTTATATATGAATAAGCCATTATGAAAAAGTAGATAGTATAAAAATAATTATTTAAGAGTACTTTTTAATATTTCATAGCAATCTGAAATATTATTTATTGGAGATGTTTAATGAATAAAAATAAAAGCGTTATTGTGACATGTGCCATTACAGGCTCACTTCATACTCCGTCTATGTCCCCTTACTTACCTATTACGCCTGATGAAATTGTTTCGGAATCGATAGCGGCGGCAGAGGCTGGAGCCTCTATTTTACACCTACATGCCCGTGATCCTAAAGATGGACGTCCTACTGCTAACCCCGATATTTTTATGGATTTTCTTCCTCGTATTAAGCAGCAAACTAATGCCGTACTGAACTTGACCACTGGTGGTGCACCAGGTATGAGCATAGACGAGCGCTTAGCCGGCCCAGAACGAGCAAGCCCAGAGATGACTTCGTTGAATATGGGATCCATTAATGGTGGTTTATTCCCTGCTGCAGAGAAAATCAAAACGTTTAAATACGACTGGGAAAAACCCTTTCTTGAAGCCAGTAAACGCACATTATTCGAGAATTCATTTGAAAATATTGAAGCTATTTTAAATCGCATGGGCAAAGGACATGGCTCACGGTTTGAATTCGAAATTTATGATTTATCTCATATCTACAACCTAGCAAATGTTCTGGACCGAGGTCTATATGACGGCAAGCTTTTCCTTCAGTTTGCGTTAGGTATTCTGGGTGGAACCGGTGCAGAGGCTGACAATTTACTCTTAATGCTTCGTACCGCTCAGCGCCTTTTTGGTAACGATTTTGAATGGTCAATCTTAGCTGCTGGGCGTCATCAGATGCCGATGTGCACTCATAATGCTCTACTGGGCGGAAACGTTCGTGTTGGTCTAGAAGACAGTTTAACCATTGGTCCAAAGAAACTGGCGACGTCAAATGCAGAGCAGGTTTTGAAAATTAGAGGCATTCTAGAAAGCTTAGATTATACGATCGCAACACCGGATGAAGTACGAGAGCGTTTACAACTTAAAGGTGCCCATGAGGTTAATTTTTAGAACTTATATTTTGTAATTTTTTAATACTAATTTTTTTAATTAATATTAATTTGACGACTTCTTTATATGTTTTCTGAAATTTTTACTAAATGATGTTTATTAACTTTAAATATAAAAAAAATAAAAGATTAGGAGTTATTAATGAAAAAAATAGTGATGACTGCAGCTATATTAGCCTTTGGTGTAATAAATTATGCCCAAGCAGATACGATTAGAGCAACCAGTGCTTTTGGGCCTAAACATGTAATGGCACAAGCTGGTTACCCTGCATTATTCAAAAAATTAAAGGAGCTCACGGATGGTCGTTGGACAGGTTATGACACGCCATCTGGTCTTGTTGGGCCGAATGAAATGAACTCAGCCTTGCGTGAAGGTATCACTGATATGGGACCGGTAATGTTCCCTTATTTTTCGGCTGATTATGTTGAGAGTGGCATTGTGGGTGACCTCTCTATGTTAGGTACAGACAATAGAGCAATCGCCTCTGCTGTTTCAGAATACATTGCAACTTGCCCGGAATGTATCAAAGAATTTTCTAAAAATGGTCAAGTCTATTTAGGCTCCGATGCAACAACTGCCTATCAACTATTGTCGACAAAAAGAATAGAAAGTCTGAGTGATTTGAAAGGTTTGCGTGTTCGAACTGGAGGTGCCACATATTCTTATATTATAGAAAAAATGGGCGCTTTACCGGTTTACTTCCCTGCCAGTGAAATCTTTGAAGCCCTAAGTTCTGGTGTTGCTGATGCTACTTATAGCTCTATACCTGATTTAAAAAACATACAGCTTTATGACGCTGTAAAGTACGTGACCTTGATCGATAAAGGGGTCTTTAATGCCGCAGCGATGACGAATCTCAGTCAAAGAGTGTGGGATAAAATGAGCTTGGAAGATCGCTCATCTATGGCTCGTGCTGCTCAGTACGCACAAACTATTGCAATTTATTCATGGCGCGATACTGCAGCAGAAGCAGAAAAAATAGCGAAAGAGAAAGGCATCGAATTTATTCAACCTGATAAAGAATTTGTCAAAAGAGGCAACAACATTCGGGACGAATATATGGCAGGTGTGACGGAAGCGCTTACTAAAAAAGGTGTTACAAATGCAGCCGCCAAAGTGGATAGCTACAAGGCATTGCTGAAAAAATGGGAAGGCCTTGTTGCAAATGTAACAACGTCAGATGAGCTTGCAGAACTCCGTTATAAGGAAATCTGGAGCAAAGTTGATATGAAAACTTACGGATCACATTAAAATGCCTAGTTTTGAGCTCATTTTAAGACGAATGACTATGGGCATCGGGATTTTAACTCTCGGTGTTATGCCTGCCGTCATTGTTGCTGATGTTGTAATGAGAAACCTGTTTGATGGTGGCTTTCCAGCCACTATCGAAATAGTGTCCAGATACCTTATTTTAGTCATCAGCTTTTTACCCATTGCTTATGCAGAGGTGAAACGCAGACATATAGAAGCATCCATTCTTACCGATAGATTACCTAGTTCAAGCCAGCCTTTTATTAATTTTTTAGGTTTTGCCCTATCACTTCTTGTTTATGCCGCCTTGACTTGGGGGACTATCTTAGAAGCCTATCACCAAACGGAAATCAAGGCGTATATTGAGGCCGGAACCGCTATTTTTTATGTCTGGCCTGGGTATTGGATACTGCCAATATGTTACGGGTTAATGGTGCTTGTTTTAGCTATGCGAATAGTGCAAGTGGTTACTGGCCGATTTAATCAGGAGGTCGCATAAATGGAACCTATTACGATTGGTGTAGTGTCATTAAGCGCTGTTTTTGGCTTGATTCTCTTACGAGTACCAATAGGCGTGACACTAATTGCAGTTTCTTTTGTTGGTATCTACGCCATTATTGGTGAACGTGCAGCATTTAGTATGCTTTCTACTGCACCTTATAGTTTTGCTGCAAACTGGACCTTGAGTTCTGTTCCAATGTTCCTACTTATGGGATATGTTTCTTATCATGCTGGACTGACGAAAGGGTTATTTAATGCGGCGCGTGCTTGGCTTAGTTGGTTGCCAGGTGGTTTAGCAATTTCTTCACTTGCTGGCGCGGGCGGCTTTGCTGCTGTAACCGGATCATCCATTGCGTGTTCCGCCGCTATTGGCCGTATTGCTGTCCCAGAAATGCATAAAACGGGCTATGATATTCGTCTTGCCACAGGCTCTGTTGCTGCAGGTGGTACTATTGGTGCTTTAATTCCACCTAGCTTGATTTTGATTTTATATGGAATTCAAGCTCAAGTTTCGATTACTAAACTCTTTCTTGGTGGACTGATAATAGGACTAGTCTCTCTTTTTCTCTATATTCTTGTCGTCTTGGTGGTCTATTTTCTAGCGCCTAAATCAATGCCTCGTACAAAACAGGTAAGCTTTGAAGAAAGAATGGCTGCACTTAAAGAGGTGTGGCCTGTTCTTCTGATGGTGATGATAGTTTTTGGTGGCCTTTTTTCTGGCATATTTACGGCAACCGAAGCCGGCGCGGTGGGCGCTGTGATTTCTCTTCTGATTGGGTTTGGGAATAGATCTCTGTCCATGCGAGGAGTGGGTGAGAGCTGTATTGATACGCTGTTAGCAAGTGGTTCGCTTTTCATCATTGCCATTGGTGCTAACTTATTTACACGACTCGTTTCTCTTAGTGGGTTATCTCATTTTATTGGTAGTGGAATTGAAAGTTTAGACTTGGGGGTTGTAGCTGTTTTATTGCTCATATCCTTTGTGTATTTAGCGCTAGGAATGTTCTTGGAACCAGTTGGCGCGATGTTATTAACCTTGCCGCTGTTTCTTCCATTGATGGCTACTTACGGTGTTGATGTCATCTGGTTTGGTCTTCTGGTTGCTAAGCTCCTTGAGATGGGAATGATTACCCCCCCAGTCGGATTAAATGTGTTTGTAATACATTCTGTGGCACGGGATATTGTTCGATTAGAACAAATATTTTATGGGATTATACCTTTCTTAATTGCTGACTTTATACTGGTAGGAGTCATGATTCTGACAAGGGATATGTATATGGGTTTTATATCTTAGAGGTTGTTCTTTTATTAAAGTCCGCTTACTAAGGTGATTTTTAATATTCACACTAGAAAAAAGGCTTTTGATGATTCAGAAGCCTTTTTGTTTCTAATCAGGAATATAATGCATCTAATGCAGTTCGTTCTAGTTGTTCCAATGACTAGTCTGTATCAGGCCGGTACTCAATTAACACATTTCACGTGATGGTTAATAATACTTTGAGCTAATGTCGATGACTGTTTGCATATTCCAGAAGACGGTAAGAATGCTGAGCTAGATGTATTAGATTGTGATCTGACTTTAATGCTCTAATTTAATCGTCTTTGATGCATACGTTGTTTCAGTATAGTCGTGGATATTTCCTGAATTTTCGGCGCGAACAGAACATTAATTTGCATCGTATCGAGTATTGCTTCGAGCTTTTGCCAACCATGCCCAAGCTAGCTGAAAGTAGACATTGTTGGTCATAATAACCAACAAAACAAAGACAGCGGTGACCAATAAATAGTAGTTTGGTTTAAACAATACAGCTCTCCTAGAGTCCAGCCATAGTCTAGACAGAGTAACACACCACCTTTTAAAATAAAGGAAGAGGATTGTGAGAATGCTGTAAAATAATCCTAATATATTTATTAAAGCTTCATTTTTGTATTTCTTTTAAGAGACTTTTGGATACTTCCAAACCGGCTGGAATATCGACAAAAAGGTTAAACTCTTTTTTCGAACTTTTCTCCAATTCAATCAGTAGCATTATTGCACTGTCGGCGAGCTCTACACCTTTGGCAAGTAAAAAATCACCGTGATGATTTCTTAAGTCTCGAGATAGTATCATCCCTGCCGTAAGCTGCTGAGAAGCAACACAATGATCATCGATAGAGTGTTCGATTTTCTGTGTAGATAAACAAGACTTTAGTGCTTCAACGGCACTGGTGGAGTAATAAGTGCCTGATTTTGAAATCAAATAGTCCATAGCATCTTGGTGTGACAATGTGGTTTCCCACATGCGCCCTGTGATTAGCTCAACATAGTCATTGGCGACGGTTAATATTTGCGCCGACTTTGGAATGGACGCCTCTTTCTCTCCTCTTGGGTAGCCTTCACCGTTTAGGTACTCCTTATGATGAAGAATAATGTCTGCGACCGGAACTAATGGGCGAATATTTTTCAGTAATGTCGCTCCTTTCAATGGATACTGTTTGTACTCGTGTTTTTGTTCTTCTGATAACAAAACATAAGGGGTAAAAAGCAATTCATCAGCGAAGCTCATTTGGCTCATATAGCGCATTTTTGCCGCTCTGGTAAGATGAATTAGCTCTCTTTGGGGTAAGTTTAATAACTCTGCCATGTCGGTTACTAAGCTGATTATATCGGGTACATCCACGCTCGATCTTGGCGTACGCATGTCTAAAAGATTGGCAAATAAATCGACCGTATTTTTATAGTTTTCTTGTAATGCTGCATTGATCTCAATGATTTTTTGCGTACGTTCTTTTACTGTTGCTTCTAATGTTTCATTCATTGCGGTGAGTTTTTCGTTCTGCGAAGTAACCAAAGACTGTAAGTGCTCATTTCTTTTCTTTAGGTTTATGGTGACAAAAGCATCGTGGACCAGCGTTTGTAGCTTTTCATCGTCCCATGGTTTTTCAACATAATGAGAAATTCTACCTAAATTTATCGCATCGGAAATGGCTTCCATATCCGCATAGCCAGTTAATAAGATCCGTATTGTATTTGGATGTTTTTCTGCTGCAATGGCCAAAAATTCAGGTCCTGTCATCTCTGGCATACGAGCATCTGAAACAATCACATCAATGGCTTGCTCTTTTAAAACCTCAAGACCTTCTTGGCCGCTATTAGCAATAAATACATCACAGTTAGCCTTACGAAATAAGCGTTTTAAAGAAGACAATACGTTCTTTTCGTCATCAACTAATAATAAGCTAGGACGGGTTTCCATCGCGTCTAGATTTGATGCATCGTTGCTCATTTTATACCCTCCATTGATCTGGTTGAGCGGGCGCCTTCATAAGGTAGCCAAATACTAAACTCCGTGCCTTTGCCCAGTTCACTTGTTACATCAATCGTGCCTTGGTGGTCTTCAATTATGCCATAGGAAATCGATAGCCCTAACCCTGTACCGACACCAACTTCTTTGGTGGTAAAAAATGGATTAAAGATAGATTTCAAATTCTGTTTATCAATACCGCTACCGTTATCTGATACTTTAATTCTTGCACCGTCAGCGCTTTCGGCGAGATGTATGGTTAGTTCCCCGTGCTCATTCATAGCATGGGAAGCGTTGACAAATAAATTCAAAAACACCTGCAAAAGCTCACCGCTATTTCCCAAGATCGGCTGCACTTCTTCAATTTGCTTTTTCACTACACCCTTAAACTTTAGTTCATTACTGGCAAGTTTTAATGCTTCATCGATAATTTGATTGAGGTGGCAGAATTCTTTTTGATGATCCGACTGACGAGAGAAGCGTTTTAAGCCGCCAACGATATCGATAATTCGTTTTACGCCCTGTTGTGACTCATTTAATAGGTTTTGTGTATCTTCTATTAAGAAATTCATATCGACATCGTTCCATGCCTTATCGAGTGCTTTTGCCGCATTTTTTATGTTTTCATCAGTGGACTTGATCGATTCATCTGTCAGGGTTTTAGACGTTTCGACATACTCGATAAAGTCAGCAATATAGCCGCCCAAAGAACTTATATTACTTTTGATAAAGCCCATTGGATTATTTATTTCGTGAGCAATCCCTGCTGATAACTGGCCTACAGTCGCCATCTTTTCGGACTGAACAAGTTTCTGTTGTGTTTCTTTTAAGGCTTCATTGGCACTGGTGATTTCCTCATAACTCGTTAACAATTTATCTTCCTGATATCTGTGTTCCAGAATGATCGCGAGCTGTTTGAAGCCTGTTTCAAATACATTGAAAACTTGGGTTTGTTTGTCTGTCAGCCCTTGGCTAAACAAAAAAACGATGCCGCAAAGATGATCTAGGCTAATGATTGGCAGAGCTATGACGGTATCAATGTTTTTCTCGTCGATAACTAAGTCTATTATTTGTAGATGTGTTGCTTTTCTTTCACGAATGAGCGGCTCTATCTCAGCAATGATATTTCCCACTTCATCACTTTCTATTTCTAATGGCTGCCCTTCATGTTGATCAGGGTTTTTAAGTAGCGGAGAGTGAAAATCAGATTGATTATTATCAAAGGGAAAGTGCGCAAACGTCGCAAAGGAAATGTTACTTAAACGCATCATATCGTTGACAATCTTGGGTAGAAAATCACGAAGGCGTAGCCTTTCCAAACCATAACGACCGATGTGGTTAAGAAACTTATTTTCCTGCACCGCTGAGTGAAGAGAATTGACACTTTCTTTCAACGCGAGATTAGCAAAATGAAGCTCTCTGCTTTTTTGCTCAAGTATAGATTCTGCTTGTTTACGTGCTTTACGTTCTCGCTGAAAAGCCGCTTCGTATTCCATAGGTATCTCCGGATCTAGATCCGCTCTACGAGTAAAGAGCAATGATCTGCCCCTTCATTCATACAGCAAGTATGTTTAATGATAACGGGAGTACCAAAGCTTTCAGCGGCTTGATGTACAAGACCTATGGCCAATAAACACATTTTACGAGGTGATTGATAATAAAGAGTGACGCCGTTTTCATGTTTTTCAGTAACAAGAATTTTCGGTGTTAACGCATCTGGATACAGCTTATGAACTTCCACATGAATCACTGAATCCACAGCGCCAAGCAGCGACCAAAGATCAGGAAAATTCATCATTGCAGGAGGCAAGCTGTGTGCTAAGCCCTTGTATAGATAACGGCCAAATGCCTCAACTAGATCTGGAACCGGGACCGAGCTGTATTCTGACAAAGCAACAACAAGGGATAAAATCTCTTGGTCGTCGTAATTGTTTGCACTGGTATAAATACCGCCACTGGGCAAATCACATTTTTCCAGTAACGTTTCCCAACATTCCATACCAAATTGGTCTTCGATCATTTCTTGAAAGTGAGTAAAAACGGCGCCTTTCATGACTCTTGTCCTGTCTCTTTGTGTTAGTAATAGAGTAGACAAAAAATGCAAAAACTCTTACAGGCAATTGGTTTAGGTGCGTAATTTTTTGTTGGACGTTAAGGTGCTTAACGTAATGAAAACAGGCGTTTCATATGATTTTGTGGGGATTTAGCATTGTTCTGGAGGTATATAGGAAGGGAAACGTACCGAGCCAGATACATAAAGTATCTATCTGGCTCTGGGTGTTTTAGAGGCTATGTTTAACTACTAACAATTAGATCGTTCAAGGCTTTGGAAATCAGATCTTTTTTCACCAAGGTACGTTTAACTGGTTTATCAAACCAAAAATCCATTGGTTGATCAAAACCGATGCCGTGCATGTAGTTGTAGAGCGCTTTACGCAGTCCGTCACCCAGCATGTCATGATCTGTGCCGGTTGGATCAGTGAAATCCACGTCGTTTTCTGCGAACAAAATATCGGGGCGTTTCGCGAGAGTGATGCCGTATTCTTCCGGATTAATACCAATCGGGCTGTGTGCAGTGGCTGCGAATCTGTGCCAGAAGGCCGATTGGAAACATTCTTGAGCCATCATCTGACGCACCATTTCTAGGGCATCAATGGTTTCTTGCTCGGTTTGTGTTGGGAAGCCATACATCAGATAGGAATGAACCAGAATATCCGCATCACTGAAGGCTTTGGTCACTCGGGCCACTTGCTCGACGCTGACGCCTTTTTTCATCAGTTTTAGTAATCGGTCGGACGCTACTTCAAGGCCGCCGCTGACGGCGATACAACCGGAATCCGCCAATAACTGACAGCGCTCTGGTGTAAAAGTTTTTTCAAAACGAATATTGCCCCACCAACTGATCACCACGCCCCTTTCGATTAAACGCCTTGCTAGCGCAAACAAGGCTTTTGGTGGCGCGGCTTCATCGACAAAGTGGAAACCAGTCTGTCCTGTCTCTTCGATCAACTCTTCGATACGATCCACCAAAATATCAGCGCCAGCCGCATCATAGCGATCAATGTAATCCAGTGTCACATCGCAAAAGCTACACTTGCGCCAGTAACAACCATGAGCAATGGTCAGCTTGTTCCAGCGGCCATCGCTCCAGATGCGATGCATGGGGTTGAGCATTTCACACAAGGATAAGTATTCGGTTAATGGCAAACCATCGTAAATTGGCGTGCCGACATCGGTTTGGGGAATATCGTGCAGCTCCGCGTTTTCATTATAGTGAACGTATGATTCGCCATTCTCGTCTTCTGCGAGGAAGTAAGTACGTACTAACTCATCTATTTCGCGCTTGCCGTCAAAGAATTCCAGCAAGGTCATAAAAGGACGTTCGCCATCATCTAGACAGATAAAATCGACAAACTCAAACACACGAGGATCTTTTAGCGCACGCAGCTCGGTATTAATAAAACCACCGCCCAATACCACGGGTAGATCAGGATTGATGGCTTTACAGGTTTGCGCAATACGCAGAGCCCCCAACATATTACCGGGGAAAGGCACGGTTAACGCCACGACGCTGGGTAGAGCTTCTTCGAGATATTGCTCGACCAACTGCTCTAGAATCTCAGAGCTAAAACTCGGTTCGCCCATCAGTGTATTGTATAGATCATCAAAGCTTGGGTTGGCCGCCGCCAAACGCTCGCCATAACGGCTCACTTCAAAATACGGGTCAACGCCTTGAGTAATCACCGCGGACAAATCATTGATAAACAATGTCGCGAGATACTTGGCTTTGTCCTGTACGCCAAGATTACCAAAGGCGGTTTTGAGTATATCGCCGGAAACTTCTTCCATCTGAGCGATGGCATCGAAGGCTGGGCCTTCTGGCAAGAAACGACGGGAAATAATACGCAGCGCAAGGCTTGAATCTTTGCCCTGCAAAAAACGAATCGCAGGCTCGACACAAAGGCGATAACGATCAAACTCGGCCAGAAAGGTAAAAATGGCATCGGGCAATTCGTCGTCTTCAAATGACTCAAAGTTCTCTTCCACATGCTGACGGATAATATCCAATGCGGGCGCCGTCATCATCTCAAGGAACAGCTCAATGGCCGGATCTCGCTGCACCGCCTCATAGCCCCGAGAGCGCAAAAAGCCAGTCAGATACGCTGTCGCTGGATACGGCGTATTCAGTTGCGTCATGGGTGGGGTCATCAGAAGAACGGTCATAGCCTGCCTTTAAAGTAAAACCTAATCATAATCTGGCGAATTCTAGCACTTAAAGAAGAGTAGAACCCTTAAAAAATGATGTGCTTGCGGTGATCAATAAGCTGGATATGGAATGATTTTGGCAACATTAATCATTCAAAATGAAGGAAACCGAGTTTAGACGGTAGTTTTTTCATCTGACCCTGATGGAGCCTTATGTTAGAGTACGCGCCGTTACAGGTTGCTGGCGTGATGTCAGCAATAATAGGGAAGTCAGTGCAACTCTGACGCTGCCCCCGCAACGGTAAAAAAGTCAAACTTTGCCAACAAGCCACTGTGGTTCACCATGGGAAGGCGGCAAAGCCTGCATTCGCAACTTTTGAGTCCGGAGACCTGCCTGTAACTGGGGGTTCTGCGTAAGTTGGAACCAAATGTCACCACTGTGCGGGCGTGCTCAGTGCAACAGTAGACTTTATTATGAAAACTCAATGTATTTCCCCAGCGTTCACGAGAACCCTCGTGGCGCTTAGTGTTGTGTCCGCCGTTTCGGCTCACGCAGAGACAACAGCAGATTCATCGTTGACCTTATCGCCTTTGGTGGTTACGGCAACATCTACTTCGGTCAGTGTGGCGGATTCGCTGTCATCTGTTACGGTCATCAATCGTGAAGAAATCAAAGCTCAGCAAGCGCAAGAAATAAGCGAGCTACTAGCGGCGCAGCCGGGTGTAGATATCAGCTCGAATGGCGGTTACGGAAAGACCACTAGTGTTTATATGCGCGGTGCGAGTGCAGAATCTACTAAATTTTTGCTCGATGGTATTCCCTTATATTCTGCGACATCAGGTGGCGCGCCATTTGAAAATATTCCGGCATCTTTAATTGATCGTCTAGAGATCGTTCGAGGTCCTAAAGCTACCTTGTATGGCGCCGATGCGGTAGGCGGCGTGATTCAAGCGTTTTTGCCAGAGGCCGATGATGATTCGCACATGAATGTATCTGTAGGTGGTGGCTCGTTTAATACAAAAACTATCGATGCGACTGTGTCTGGTTCCAGCGATAACACGCAATACCTTTTGTCAGCAGGCAAGTTTGAAACCGACGGTGATATTGTTAAAGAAGGTGAGGGAGCTCAGGGCTACCGCAACGAAAATGTATTGCTCAATGTTGGACATGATTTTAGCAGTGGTGCGCGCATCAGTGGTTTGATTATGAATAGTGAAGGGCGAAATCACTATGTCGGTGACGAAAATGATTACCAGGTGCAGGTGATCGGGTTGAGCGTCAGCCTTCCAGTAACGGAAAATTGGGATACAGAGCTGAAATTGTCTCAGACTCGCAACGACAGCAAAACCATTTCTTCAGAGGATAAGTACAACACTAAAACTCAAACTGCTCGTTGGAGCAACACTATTTCGGCAGGTGAACATGAGTTTGTGTTGGGAGCTGAAACCTCTGAAGACAAGGTCGACGTCACCAGCTACCAAGCACCTGATCGCAGTAATAATGCGGTGTTTGCCCAGTCTCAGTTTGATTTTGGGGCAACCAATTTGCAACTTAATATTCGTCAAGATCATAACAGTGCTTATGGTGATTCGACGACAGGCGGTGTGGCTGTTGGTTACAAGCTTGATGGCATACATACCCTACGTGCAAGCTACGGAACCGCTTTCGAAGCGCCAACGTTTAACGATTTATACTATCCAAGCAGTGGTGACCCAACACTTAAAGCGACGAAATCTAAAACTGTTGAACTGGGCGTTCGTGCCGATTATGACAATATGTACTGGGATGCTTCGGTGTTTGATGCCTCCTATGGCGATATGGTTATCTGGTCTAATTACACAGGGTCTTGGGCGGCTTACAATGTGGATTCTAAAGTCCAAGGTGTTGAGCTGTCTTCAGGCCTAACATTAGAGCAATGGCAGTTAAACGCGGCATTAACGTGGCTAGACGCAAAAGACGACGATACGGGTTTTCAGTTGCCTAAACGTGCAAAACGTAGTGCCCGTTTAAGTGCAGATCGCCTATTTGAAAAAGGACGGGTTGGTGTGACATTAATCGGAGCGGATGGTCGAGCTACAACATTGGGCAGCTCTGAAACGTTGGCAGGCTATGTGACGATGAATTTGCGCGCTAGTTATGACTTTGCCGCTGATTGGAACGCTGAACTTAGTGTCAAAAACGCCCTTGATAAAGAGTACCAAACGGCCAAAGGCTACTTTAGTCCGGGTCGTGGCGTGTTCTTAACCCTTAACTATTCGGCATTTTAATGGCTAACCCGATGCGTAGTTTGTTGTCAATATCGGCTTTATTGCTCAGTGGTTGGGCATTCGTGTCCAACGCGTTGGCTGATCCTATCTGTGTGGTGGATGATCGCGGGCGAGATGTCTGTATTGATCATGCGGCAATGCGCATCGCGGCGCTATCACCTGGCGCCACCGAGCTGATTTATGCTGCTGGCGCGGGGGATAATGTGGTTGCGGTGGTGTCTTATAGTGATTACCCAGAAGCTGCAAAAAGCGTTACTTCAGTGGGCAGTCATACGCGCTTAGATTTAGAGCGTTTGATCAGCCTACAGCCCGATTTAATACTGGCTTGGGGAACCGGTAATCCAACCGAGCAAATCGAAACACTAGAACGCTTGGGGCTACCTGTATATTACGTAGAGCCCCATGAGTTCGAAGACATTGCTCGTAATATCGACAACTTGGGCGCACTAGCTGGCACCTCACAACGAGCCAAGGAAGAAGCAAAGCGCTTTCGTACTGGCATTGATGTTTTGCACGAACGCTATAAACAGGCCCCTCGGGTCAAAACCTTTTATCAAGTTTGGGATGAACCGCTAATGACGATGAATGGCAGCCATTATATTAGCAAGGTGGTCGACTTATGTGGCGGCGATAATGTGTTTGCGGATTCGCCGCGTTTGATTCCTCGCCTGAGCCAAGAGGCGGTATTACTGAAAAATCCTGAAGCCATCATTGCTGGAGGTATGGGAGAACGAAACGCCAACTGGCTCGAAAAATGGCGAGCGTTTGCCGATTTGTTAGCTACGCAAAAAGATAATCTGTTTTTTGTGCCGCCATCGTTGATTCAGCGTCCAACGCCGCGATTATTAGAAGGTGCACAAATACTCTGTGAAAAACTGGATATTGCCCGTGCTCGACGTTAAGACTCGTCACCCGACAAACCGACGCGCGTTGATATTGCCACTTGGGGTATTAATGTGTGTGTCGATGCTTAGTGTCGTGTTTGCGATGACCCAAGGCAGCGTCAACTTATCGCCTTATGCGGTTTGGCAGGCTTTGCTTGGGCAAGGCTCGGGTCTTAATCAAACTCTCGTATTAGAGCTGCGTTTGCCTCGTGTTATGGCGGCGTTTGCTACGGGCGGTTTGTTGGCCGTGGCGGGAGCTTTGATGCAGATCCTCCTTCGTAACCCATTGGCAGATCCTTATGTGTTGGGGATTTCAGGTGGCGCATCTGTGGCAGCGCTGGCGGCGATTTTGCTTGGAATCAGTGGGGTTTTGATGTCAGGCATGGCGTTTCTCGGCGCGGTTTTATCTACTTTATTGGTATTTGGTTTATCTGCTCGCTTGGGTAATACGGCGACTATGCGGTTGTTACTAACTGGCGTGGTGATTGCTGCAGGTTGGGGTGCGTTGATTACACTTATGTTGGCCCTCGCGCCGCCCCATAAAATCCCTGGTATGTTGTATTGGTTGATGGGCGATTTATCCTACGCCAGCACGCCATGGTTAGCTTGGCTGGTATTGGTTCCGACCTGCTTGATTTTAATGCCGCTCGGGCGCAGCCTCAATGTGTTGGCTCGTGGGCCTTTGCAAGCAGCGGCACTTGGTGTGAATGTGAAAAGCCTCGAACGCTTTGTTTTTTTGTTAGCCAGTTTATTGACCGCGATTGCAGTGACAACGGCCGGTAGTGTTGGTTTTGTTGGTTTGGTCATTCCACACATGCTGCGTATGGTCTTGGGCAATGATCAGCGACTTATTTTGCCCGCAAGTGCTCTAGCTGGCGGTTGTTTGGTAACACTTTCTGATACCTTGGCACGTACTGTTATTGCCCCAGAGCAACTGCCTGTAGGCGTCATCACTGCGTTGCTTGGGGTGCCAACCTTCTTGTACCTATTGCAACGGGGGCGCTTATGACCAAGCTGAAATTAACTCAATTGCTGGCGGCGATACCTAATAAATCCCCCCAACCAACGCATGCTTTGTCATTAACCTTTCAAGCTGGCCAAATGTGGGGGATTTTGGGGCCAAATGGCGTGGGAAAAACTACCTTACTGCATACTCTGGCAGCTTTGAAAGCGCCAGCACTAGGCACTATTGAATTAAATGACCAACCTATTACCGAATTGCATCGCTTAAAACTCGCTCAGCAAATTGGCATTATGTTTCAAGAGCATCAAGATGGTTTCCCTGCGAGCGTGCTGGAAACTGTTTTGTTGGGGCGCTTTCCGCATTTATCGCCTTGGGAAATGGAGAGCGAACAGGACTTAGCTCTGGCATACTCGGCGTTAGAACGTTTGGACTTGGCAGAGTTTGCACAACGGGCGTTAAACAGTTTATCGGGTGGAGAACGACAACGTGCAGCGTTAGCGGCCTTGATGGCGCAAACGCCAGATGTATGGCTGGTGGACGAACCGACTAATCATCTAGATTTGCATTATCAAGTCGCGGTGATGGGTTTACTCGCAGAACAAGCTAGCATGGATAAAGTGGTCGTTATGTCACTGCACGATGTGAACGTTGCTGCTCAATGGTGCTCTCATGTACTGCTTTTGTACCCAGACCGTCCACCAATCTGGGGAAAAGCCGCTAGCTTATTAACTCAGCAAAATCTAGAGCCGCTTTATCGCCAGAAACTGGCCATGACAGAACTAAACGGCAAACCACTATTTGTGCCAATAGCCTAATTTACTCAATAATTGGTTTGAGATAATCAGGGCCAAGTTGCTGCATTTGGCGTTCAACCCAATCCACTCTTTGACGAAGATAATAGGTTAAAGCGTTAGGATTTCGAGTGCGCGGGCTTGGTAATAATACGGCCAATCGCGCGGCTTGGTTCATGGTGAGTTTACTGGCAGATCTACCAAAATAATGCTGGCTCGCGGCTTCAACACCGTAAATGCCTTTGCCAAATTCCGCTATGTTTAAATACACTTCTAGAATACGTTTCTTGCCCCAAAGTGCTTCAAGGCTCACCGCTAAGCCAGCTTCTAGGCCTTTGCGAACAAAGCTACGACCAGACCAGAGAAAGAGGTTCTTTGCAGTTTGCTGCGTAATCGTACTCGCACCACGAAGACCATCGCCATCGTCGTATTGGCTTAGCGCCTTACTGATGGCAGCAAAATCGACACCTAAGTGATCAGGGAAACGCTGATCCTCTGAAGCTACCACCGCCAACGGCATATAAGTCGGTAACTTATCAATGCTAATCCAAGTGTGTTTGACCGGATACTGGCTTTGCAGCATAAACGCTGTTGTCGGTGGTGGCACAAAGCGAAACAACAACAAGATGAGAATGAGAAATAGCAAAAAACGCCAAACAACAAACCAAATCCTACCGAATATACCTTGTTTACGCTTTGCCATTCATTGTCTCTTAATAGTTTTAATGGGGCTTTCTAGCCCGCAACAAGCATAAGTATAAACAAAAAAGGCATCGGTCTCCTTTAATTCTGACAAGTGGGCTCATCATGAAAAACTTGAATGGCAAATTGAGAAGCTTGGAAGTTTATTATTCCTTTACATCTGACTGTCTTTAATTCTGTTGCTTTATTCCTGTAGTATGCGCCCACTAACTTTTAACTATATATAAAACAATATCTTACTTTAGATCATCGCAATAAGGGCAACATCAAATGGCCGATTTTAAAACCCACGTTACCGTGGCTGCCATACTCAGCACACCATTGGCAGCAAGCACGTTTATTATGGGCTTTGCCAACATGAACGAAGCCATTCTTTATGCTTTGGCTGGAACACTGGGTGGGTTACTGCCGGATATCGACGCCGATGATTCCGCTGCGATTCGATTGGTATTTCGACTGTTCGGCGCATTGGTAGCTGGCCTCGCCATTGCCTTTGGAATGGATAAACTACTTCATTGGCAAATACTCGCCTTAGCGATAGTCAGCTACCTAATCGTGCGCTTCCCAATACAATGGGTGTTTGAACAATTTACCATTCATAGAGGAACGCTACACAGCCTGCTGGCCAATATTATGTTTGCCATTCTTGCTGTGCCAGCGGCGTATCACCTGTTCGCTTTGCCAGCGAAAACCGCGTGGGGCATTGGTGCTTTTGTGTTTCTTGGTGCGACCATTCATCTGGTTCTCGATGAGTTATACAGCATCGAGCTGTCTGGGATGCGTATTAAACGTTCATTTGGCACGGCTATGAAAATCACCGACTGGGGCGAGCCGCTAGCTTCTATTTTGTTAGTACTTGGATGTGTGGTGGGCTACTGGCTCAGCCCAAGTGCTGATGCTTGGCTCGATGCTTTTGCTTGGTGGCCGGAGCCAGAACGTTTGGCTGAGTGGATAAAGCAGGGACTGAATGAGTTTAATCACTTGTGGAGCTAGAGCTCATAACATTACGGTTTCACTTTTAAGTCACCATCAAGTTGAGCACCAGCCATCATCTGCTTTGCTACATGAGGGTGAATTGGAGTTAATCCAGATTTCATTCCTAATGGCTTGAATACTTTATCGATAATACTCTGCATTTGGCTGCCTTTGTCTTGCTCGATATCGGTCAAGGTGCGACGGCTAACGCCAACTAATTCTGCGTAGCGAGTTTGGGAAAAACCAAGTACCTCTTTGCGAAGACGTTTTAACATTTGCCCTTGGGTGATTTCACCTAAAAGATGTTTTTGTAAAAGTGCTACGAGTAAAGCTTGGCGTTGTTCAGCTGTCATGCTCATAAAAGTCCCCAGCGATTGAGTTTTGCTTCTAACCATTTAATTTGAATAACCTCTAAGATACGTTCAGGAACCCCTCTTGCTTCTAAGCGTTGTTGTAACCCAACAAGTTTGCTGGCTGTTTCTTTTAACGCCGACAGCGATGTTTCACTTGGGCACAAATCGTTAAGTTCTTCAGTAATAGCTTGCCAACGATATTCTCCGCCTTCTTCAAATGGTGAGCCCCATTTTGTCGTTCTAGTAACACCTTCAGGATCGACCTTCATTGGCGCAAAGTCATAAATAGGGGATAGCCAAATATTATTCGGTTTTTTGAGCAGAGCCGTATTTCGCCCATGGTTATCTGAGTTGCCGAAAGCGATATTGAGCAAATCGCGTGTTAACCAATCGCACAAAAAACGTTCAGCATCAAACTCTGTTGATCGCTTTTGTAATAAGTTACAAACAGAACGGATGACCTCAAAATGGTTAAGGTAGCTTCCTGCAGGTTTGTTTAACACAGAAAAAATAGACTCCAAACCGAAGCGCTCCCAGTTATTCCCATTCCAATGCGTATCAAATCTAGGTAGCCAAAGAGAAGGGTATCGACTTCCCTCCTGTAGTTTCATGTTTTCCGTGCTGATCGTATTAAATCCCATCGCTGTTAGCTCATGGTAAAAGTGATATTCCGCTCGCAAAATATCACAATCATCTTGCGTTTTTCTACCACGAGGAAACTTCACTAAATAATAGGCATCGGCAATATCATGTTGTTCTTGAAAGGTATCAATCCAAATTTCTTCATGGTCAGAGCAACGTAATAACAGCTTAGGCGCTTCTCCACCTGCGCCTGTCGCACCACCACTAATAGCCCCCATTTCTTGAGCATATTCTAAAAAGCTAGAGTCGCGTTCGACCACATCATTTAAAGTGAATTTTCGAAGATGAAGGGTTGAGTCAGCAGGCAAACTCGGGAGGGATTCTTTTATTCTCAAGTTGCCTACTGGTGCGATAGTGCCTTTTGCCAATAAGACACTGTCTTGTTCACTAGAAGAAAGCGCTTGAAGCCCCCAGAAATCAATTAAATAGCGGCGGGCTGCGCCAGCAGGAACGATATCTTCTAAAAAGCCAAACCAATGATCGGCTTCATGCTCAATCATAATTTGTACGGGTAGCACTAAGCTGCAAGCATGCTCATCATGAAAGTCTAACCATTCAACAGCATACTCGAATTCATAACCAAGGCGACTTGGACTCGCTGTCCCTCTTTCAGGACTGAGTAGCTTTAATATGGCGATATCGCGCCATTGTTGTTGAGTCAGAGCTTGAATCGTGAGTGCTTTCATTGAATGCCTATATGTGCATAGTTTTGCTCATTATAGTCATTGGAAGTGGTTTTTGAGAAATTAATTGCTCAAAAATGTCGGTAAAAGTTATTTTTGAGTACAATGTTGCTCATTTTGTATGGCATAGATTGGTTCACAGCTCACTTTTTGGGATATTAATAAGTGGCTGTCGATACATGAAACAGGTTAAGTCGTTCAACCATGCAAGACTGGCTTATGAAGACATAACCCAGTCTGTGGCTTCTTTCTTACGCTTGAACACCTTGATGTCTGCCGAGATAAACCAGCTGATCATACGGATAAGTCGGTTTTGCCAACGATTCTTCCCATAAATGGCAATGCGATTAAATTCACCGCCGAGTCGTTGGCTTAATAAAAACTCCGACCAAGCGCTTTTCATGCTCCAGCCTTCAAATTCACTAATATCGACTAGCAATACCGCGTATGGGGAATGGATAGAGTAAAGCGCTGCTTCTAGTTTAGGCGTAATGTTTTCAAAATCCATATCACTTGGGTGGCCCGATGTTTTAATGTTAAGTAACAGCTTGTCGTTATAACGCTTTGCATTCAGTGATACACCGCTCTCGTAGACAGACATAACTCGCTCCTGAGTCGTTTTAATTGATACTAATACTGTAAAACAAAGTGTCCTGTTTGAAAGTTGATTAACTCAGCATTGATAGTCAGCAAGCAGCGTGAAATTTACGCTTTTTGTCATGATTGTCAGCAAAGACAATAGAAAAAGGGGAAGCCATTAACAGTAGGAGACTGAACGAGTCTTTTTCCGTTCGACATCACGCCAAGGAAAGCGACTTTTTTGCTTGGCGTTTGCAGCGTTCAGAGCAGTACTTCACCTGAGACCAATCGCGTTCCCACTTCTTGCGCCATGCAAATGGACGCTGGCAGACTGGGCAAATCTTTTCAGGTAAATGTAGTTTTTTATGAGTCATAGCTGTTTTTACGTAAACAGCGATGACTTAGGATCAGTTGACATCGCCAGTCCAATTACGACGTTTGCTGAGACAGTGCACTGCGACGGTGTTGCAAGATAATCAGTAAAACCAAAGCTCCTACTGCCAAGCAGAATGGAAACAGTACCGTGGTAACCGAGTAGGCTTCGAGCGCCACAACGGAACACACATTACGTAAAATTATAATAATAAAAAAAACACGACTTTCTTCAAAGGGGCGATGGTAGGCTTTGCGGAAGGTGGGGCCAAAACCTATCATATCGACTGTGGTCAGAATTACCACTGTCCACAAGGGATCATTGGTGATGTACCACAGCGGTAACGACGCCAACGCCACGATTAAAAAGCCCCAATCCAACTTGCTAATAGTGGCATCGCCACGCTTTATATACGCCAGAATGGCAATGAAAATTGTAACAAAGCCTGATAACCCAATAGGCCATGCGCCTACGCCGCCCTCGGCTTCCAGCTGAGCAAAGAAAATGATGGTGGTGGTAATGCCCCAAATCACCCACGAAAATACGTGAGGCTTTACTTGGCCGCGTAAGATCAGCGCAATGTAAGGCACAAAGCCAATGATCGCCAACACAATGGCGATGACACTAAAAATAAGCTTTATATTGAAATCCATCTGCCTGCCTAGCTCTAACCATCATAGTAAAACTTATTCTACCGACTTCATCACGAAACAGACGGACAAAACACGTCAGATTTGCACTGAAACAGGTCGTTTAAGGTAAATCGGTTAGATATAAATAGTACTCGATAGAGTACGCATAGCAACCTAGTCCGATGTAGCGTTGGGATTGAAGCCCAAAGTCGAGATATTCAACTTTATTGAGATGTTCTACAATCCGATTATTAAACGAACGATTAAAGGCGAATAACCAAATGAGCCCATTGGAAATGGAAGCGGAGCGCACCTTAGTAGGGAAAGGTGTGCTGTTATGTTTAGCGGCGATGTTGGTATTCGCGTCACAAGATGCCGTGACGAAAATCCTCGTGCAGGATATGTCCGTGGCGCAAGTGGTATTAGTGCGCTATTGGGTATTTGCCTTGTTTGCCATCGTTTGGGTGTCACGCACCAGCACCATTCGCCATGCATTACGCTCGGTTCGTCCTAAGTTACAAGTATTGCGCTCCTTATTATCCATCGCTGAGATTGCGATTTTTAATCTAGCTCTGCGTCATCTTGGCTTGGCAGAATCCCATTCGCTGATGGCAGCGTTCCCATTGATGGCGATAGCTTTGGCGGCCCCCATCCTAGGGGAACGGGTAAGCATGAAATCTTGGTTAGCGGTTTGTGTAGGCTTTGCAGGAACGCTCGTTATCCTTCGGCCTGGGCTGGACGTCTTCAAACCTGAGTCATTGATACCATTAACCGCCGCCCTGTGTTTTGCCTGCTACCACGTGGTGACTCGTCAGGTGAGTTCAGCGGGTGATGGTTTTCATACCAACATATTGTATATGGCGTTGATCGGCTTCGTGTGTGCAACCCTCTTTGGTGTGACGGCATGGCGTGCACCAAGCATGCAGGAATGGGTTTTATTGGCCGTGATCTCGATTATGAGTGTCGCCGCACAGCTATTGCTAGTGAAAGCTCTAGAGTATGCACCAGCCTCGGTATTACAACCGTTCAACTACAGTTTACTGGTGTTTGCCACCATTATCGGCTTCTTAGTATTTAGCGAACTACCGGACAGATGGACCATTGTAGGAGCTGGCATTGTCACTGCCAGTGGACTGTACGTCATCTATTTACAGCGTGCTCGCGAATAGTTTTTGATCAGACCTTGAATCCTGATCCCGAATTCCTCTTACGGACAGACGAGTCTCGCCTATGAAGCGAGGCCAGAAGCCTAGCCAGAGAGCTTAATTTTCATCTGACCCAAATTGCCCTGCCTTAAATAGTAGTGCCTTACATATTAATTTTAATGGCTAATAAAATATCAAGCTCAACATGGTGTGATCGTTTATTATTGTGTATAAACGAGCTAGCAAAGTGCTTTAATAACAAGGAATTAATCTAAGGAGTGAATTATGGTTAGACGCTTAGTTCTAATCACTGCCAGTTTTTTGTTTTTCATATTCCCATATGTCGCAATTTCCGCTCCAATTGCCAGTGTTGTTGGCGAGTTTGAAGAGCACTATAGTAAAGAAGTTCCTGTTTCAGGAAATGTTATTGCAGGCATCATGGTTTCTACTCAGGATGTGAACCTCTCAAATATATTCTCGCCCTCTGTATTAGTAATAGACAGTAATAGTCTGGATCGTTTTTTTTGTTTATCGGTTGTATCCGTAGATGGTATTTACTCTTCTCGAAACACCTACCAACTACCCAATAATATTACGGGTGGTTTTGTTGTTGCCGATTACAGTAAAAGCGAATACTTAGAACTTTTAGAGCAAGCAGGAAAAGACTTCGCTGTAAAAGCGGTTCCTGGAAAGTGTATGTCGGAGTCAGAAAGTACTTACTTTGTGTCAAACGCAAGTACATCGTCAAAGATTGATGAAATTAGTTTTTTGATCGACTCAATTGGAGCTACAGATATTGTATTAGCAGCTCGTGATGAGTCAAAAAAGCGGTTTTATGGTGAGTGTGAACCAATTATAGGAGATCGTAAAACAGGTTTTGACTATCGCTGCAAGTTACCACTAACGGACGCTGTAGAAGGTAGTTTGGACGTTCGTATCCAGCGGATCCGCTATGATCGTCGACTTAAGCCAATTAGCATCAAAGTGATCATTTAATGTATAGGAAAGGTGTAAAGTATCTCGGCTTTTTGAGTTTATTTTTAGTATTCAAGCCCTCATTGTTTTTAAGAATGTTATCTGTCTGTCTAATACTGATTTTGGTATATGCCATTCTAAGTGATCGTAATCGTCTATATCATGCTGACCTGATGACAGAAACTGCGAACTTATTAACGGTCGAATCGAATCAAAATCGCTGGCTTATAACAGGTTTTAATCTTTGTTCTCCTATTATAGAGATAGACTTATTTGATGATGAAACAGAACAAGAAAGTAATAGCAGCTGTAATGCAGGTTTTAAACCAGTAAATAATTTAGATGATGATCCTGTATTCAATATTGCAGCAAATACATCCATTCAACTCAGCTGGAGCCATTTGAAGGGCTTAGTTATTAGTGTATCCAATGTACAGGGTTCAGTGGGAAATATCACAAACTCTCTTGGAGATCGTCTTATACTACCGACCATGCTTGCTCTAAGCAGATCTAACTCGGTTGATCGACAGTACCCACCACTTAACCTTACCTTTGAAGGCACAGGGGAGTTTGGGTCAGATGTAAGGTTAGGATCAACTGCAGTATTAAATCAGGGCGTTATTTCAGCTTATGAACAAACACCCATAACGCATGAAAGATACCTGTTACAAGAGTTTTCTCTGACCACCGGTGACACGATTAGGTTTGAAAAAACGAATGGAGATGCTGCTCTCATGAAAGGCTTTTTCAGAGTAGGTTTAAATTCCGATGGTATTTCAAGTGGAATGCATTTTGTTTCTTATAGCAGTAGCGGTACGCATGCAGATACAGAAGAAAGTGATCGTATAAAGGTTTTTCGGTTTGGCACTGATGGGTACTTCTTCTCACCAACTCTTTGGGCTCGTATCGAGTCTGCTCCCGATATTATATTACTTATTAGCGGTTTAGGGTTGGTTCTTGGTGTTATTGAAATATTTAAAATGCTTAGATTAAAATCTAAGGAAGGTGAGTGAGTATGATGTTGTTTAAATCTATAGTCGTTGGGCTATTTTGTTTTACTGCATCTCTTGCTCTATCTTCTCCAATAAGTGTTTTCGTTGATGCTGGTTCGGAAATCGGTCAAGGATTGCTTGTAAGTCATAATCAGAACTGTCATTTAATTACACCCGCTCATGTAGTGAATGGTACGTCATTTGTATATCTTAGTGGACGAGGATCCAAACCTCCTTTGGGGGATGGGATTGGCGGAATGGTTTTTGGTTATGACTTATCTGTCCTTGATGTTGAAGGTGAGTTATTTTCTCAATGCGGTCAACCTTTTGATTCAGTAAATAGGAAGATTGAAAAATACCTTGTTGTAGATTCACTTGGGGAAGTAAATATTGTTAATCAAGATGGGTCTGTCTATAGAGTTCCTGTGGCCATAGTTGATCAGTCTTTGACATATTTGAAAATTAAACCTACTGATGTTTCCGATCAATTTTTAAAAGGTATGAGTGGCAGTTTACTAACAGTTCAAGGTGAGGCTATTGGTATGTTGATGTCCGTCTCTGATGGCGTTGGCAATGTGCTACGAACGGACCGGCTTTTGGAGACTATAACGCCTTACTTTCGTAATACTAAAGCAAGTTACAGCTCAAAAGCAGGCCCTGACTCGTTTATTCTACAGTTTGAGAATGAGATACAGGACATAAAAGTGGTTCGTTGGAGCTCGCGGGCTATTGATTCTACTCATCGTGCTGCAAATGTTTTGGTTAGAGATTCTAGTGTTGCGCCTTGGATTACGAGTATTAATGCTCTACCTGAAAGCATCACTTTTGAGCTTCCTGAATCATCTAAAATTCAAAATATTTATGTGTCCGACGAAGGGTTAGAAAATAATACTTCCATGGCTACAACGATAGAGGTTTTATTGGATATATCGGGTTCTGGGGCATGGCGTTCATATGGCGTGATGTTGCCAGCAAAAGTGAAAGGAAGGCCTATGTTGGTCTTTGATTTACTTGGTCGTAGTGGTAAGCAAGTAATGCTGCGACTGCACTCAAACAAAGGAAACGGTCGCAGCATTGGGCTTGGGAAGGTGTATATTACGTCTAATTAGCCATTAACGAAGTTGCATGGATATAGGGATTGGCTGAGCTTTGTTACAAGCGAGGTAGCCTTTTACATAACCATCATTTTTGAGTGAAGCATTAACTTTACAATTATCACCACCTGCATAGTATATGCTTATAGTTTGGCCGTTTAGACTACCTTTGCAAGAACCTGTTCTAAAGCACTCAAATCCACCATCCTTATAAAATTCACTAAAGTCTATTGGGTACGCACTACCATAATCAGCCACAATTTTTTTGGTTTGGTCAGAAGCATTTTTAGGTGTCTCCATCAAAAAAACGATGCGTTTAGATTGTTTTATTTGGTATTGGAACCCTAAAGCCTGCATAGCTTGATCTGGATAGTTAATTGCTTCAGAAATAGCGAGCTCTACCATGACTGGATCGCCGCTATTTACAATTTGATCAAATGCAGCAAAGCGAAGGCTTTTATCTGGGCTGTTTAAGAGCGCAATGAATTCTTTATAATTACCTGATGAGCTTCTTATTTTGTTCAATAACTCTGACTTATCTACAGCTGCATGAGCTGATATTGATAAAACTAAAGTTGGTAAAATAGTAGCGGTCAAAAATTTTGATAGCATTTTCAAATTCCCTTTTATGTTGTGTGGGTCTTAATTTGTATAGTTGCTAATTATTATACAAATAAAATTAATGAGTTACGTTGTTTATTTGTAAAAGCGAAGCTCTAATGCGCCTCGCCCCAGTTGTCTCCAACACCCGCTTCAACCAATAAAGGCACGTCGATTTTGCTGCTGTTTTGCATGATGTCGACGATTTTTGCTTGGGCTTTTTCTAGGTCTTTTTCGACGACCTCGAAGATGAGTTCATCGTGTACTTGCATGATCATTTTCACGTCTAGGTCGATTTCTACTAGCCATTCGGTTATTTTGATCATGGCGTATTATCTAAATCTTTTTCTCTAAATAATATTTCTAAGTAGGCTTGTTCCAAAGTGTCAAAGGCATCAGTGGGCACTTCATATTGAAACTGATCTCTACGTTTCTTAGATATCTTGCCGCTTTGCTCTAAACAGAAGACTACCAACTTTGAAAGTGTTCTGTCATTAATATCGTACAGCTTATTGATGTGGCGTTTTAGAGCGTCGTATTGGTTGAGATATGCCACTTCCTGCTTGATATAGTGTTCCATGGCTTCGTCGCATGCTTCCGCCATCAGCTCGGCACAGGCTGTGCCATCCCAATGGCGATAGATAGATTCATGACCTTTGAACTCAAAAACATAGTTTTCTGCGTCGAGGTAGTCAACTTGCCAGAAGGTTCTGATTCCGGAGGAGTAGGCGCTTAATGTTGCAAGATACTCCCGCTCTTTGTTATGTAAAACGGCCGAGACAGGCAGTAATAGGCCATTCGCGAGCTGACCGCTACGACATAAAACATGATGAAAGAGAAAGCGTGATAAGCGTCCATTCCCATCCATAAAAGGATGTAAGAATACAAAGCCAAATGAGATAACCGCTCCAAGCACAATAGGATCTACTTGCCCTGGTAACTGGTTGGTCAGTTGCTCCCACTCTTCCATCAGTTCACGGCATAAATTCGGTGAGGGCGGTACATACGTGACGCCGATAGACCCAGGACCATTGCTTAAGTAGTTCTGCTCATTGCGATAGGACACGGCCCATTCATAGGGGTTGTTGATCGTGGCCTTCTGCAATTCTGCTAAATAGTCTTCATCGATTGCACGGGGAGTGTGTGCTTGTCTCAGTAGGTTGGTATACCGCTGGATTTTATTGGTATCGGGCTGCTCTTTCTCGATAGCGAAGGAATCTTTGGTTTCACTGAGATACACCCAAGATAAAGCTCGGTTGAGCATGGCGTCATCTAACCCATCAGTAAACTCTTTGGCTTTTTGCAAAGTGTTTTTGGCCAATGCCTTTTCAAGTCGCTCAGTTCGCTTCACTATGATGCTGTAGTCTAAGGAGCCGATTACATTGATATGTACGCGCCAGCGTTTATTCGTCTGATTATCTGCGGTGATAAAACGCTTTGGATCTAATAAAGGGATATAGTTACCACGTGTTAGTTCAGTGGTGCGTGGTAATGATTGCTGATGAAAGTGTTCCCAAAGTAGGCAGGCAATACGGATATATTTCCCCATAGGAGCGGATTCATAGCACTCTAGGAGCGCTTCTGCACTAACTTTGAGCAGTGTTTGAGAAAGTATTTGTAAATTAAGGTCTTCGTATTTCAGTGCAAAAAGAATGTGATCGAGTATCTTATCCGAAGGCTTTAATGAGGCAGGCGTTGCTAATGTATTGTCAATTAGCTGTACCTTAGTTACTGGCATAACACGGGCAGATACTTGCAACGGCAGCGCTTTTATATCTGTGCGCTCCAGTAAGTATGCGTAGCCTACGGATGTATTTGTCATATTCAGCACCAAAAAATTTTTACAAAACTAAGATTTTAGTTATATCTGCTTCATTCACTAAGATAATAGTTACATTCTAGGCATTGTTCCTTGGTGTTGGATACGCCTAACTGCAATTTAATCTAAGAAAATGTTTACGGAGCTAAGATTTTTGTTACAAATCGTCATTTCTTTAAGAAAATGTTTACAGGCTGTGTAAGTAAGCGTTTCTATATGGTTTATCTTGAGTATGATTTGTTATCTGGGCTTTTTAAAAATAGGCACTTAATGCGCGTCATCTCAGCTGTCTCCAACTCGCGCTTCTACAAGCAAAGGCACGTCGATTTTGCTGCTGTTCTGCATGATGTTGACGATTTTTTTCTTGGCAGCGTCGATGTCTTTTTCGGCCACTTCAAAGATGAGTTCATCGTGTACTTGCATGATCATTTTCACGTCTAGGTCGGTGTTGGCGAACCAGTCGAGCATTATTGTCATGATGTATTTGATAATAGTTCTGCAATTATATCTAGCCTAATTATTTCGGCGTTGCGAAAAATGAACTACTGACACATAATTAATCTCAACACGGCTCCTTTCAATGAGACTACTTGATGTAGCGGATTTGCTTAGGAGTTTTTTGTACTCAAAGTAAGTCGGTATTCGCTAGGAAGCTGCGGGTAAAAAGCTTTCGATTAGACTATCTTGGTTATTTTACATCCTGCCTGAAGGTTTTTTATCACGACTGTTTGTTGTCGGTTGCAATACGTTGGTGTCAGTACTAAAATTGACCATGTAGAAGGGCTTAACATATGACTCATTACTGGATTGTCCATATGTTCTCACGCTACCAATGATTCGCCAGTGACATCATTGTTGATGGTTAGACTAAACATTGTTTAGTCACCCTGACCCCAAAGAGCTAAAGGGCTGCCACGAACTATCATTTTCCATTTTAAAAAAGAGCATTTGTCATGCTCTTTTTTTATGCCTGTTTTATATCATTGCGATTACTGTCCCTGGGTGGGATTTTCTATCGTAGGCGCTGATAATGTCGTAATAGGTTTTGTCTTTAGATAGTCTTAAAATGACCAGCCCAGTCTTGGACTCAATAACCAGCGCGGCGTTTTCGTCTTTCACTGTGTCAACAATGACGGTTGCTCCGTCAGTGATGATAGATTCTATATAACCCGATACTTGACTTGGGCAGGTAATGCCAATTTCTTGGCTATGTTTTTCATAGATATGTCTAATGCCAAATGCCCCAGACCTTGTTCTTCCAAAGCCTGCAAAGCCGACTTTCAATCTAATCTCAAGTTCTGGCCAGTGAGCGTTGTTTTTAGGAAAGGTGCCAAATGAAAGTAAGTCGTTTGTTGTCGTAACAAAGACGTTTTTACTTCGTTTGTGCGACATCCATTCGACTGAAAGGTCGCTATGTAGAATGGTGGTTTCCATTTAATCCCTTAGTTTAAAGCAGGCTCTTCCTTGAGCCTTGCTCGTATTCATTTGTTATTTTAGAGCCTTAATGCGCCTCGTCCCAATTATCCCCAACCCCAGCTTCAACCAACAACGGCACGTCTATCTGGCTACTGTTTTGCATGATGTCGACGATTTTCTCTTTGGCGGCGTCGAGGTCTTTTTCGGCCACTTCAAAGATGAGTTCATCGTGTACTTGCATGATCATTTTCACGTCTAGGTCGGTTTCCGCTAGCCAGTTATGCATCTTGATCATGGCGCGTTTGATGATGTCGGCGGCGGAGCCTTGCATCGGGGCGTTGATGGCGGTGCGTTCGGCGGCTTGGCGCATCATGGCGTTTTTCGCTTTGATGTCTGGCAAGTACAGGCGGCGGCCGTAGATGGTTTCGACATAGCCTTTTTCTTTCGCGCCTTCGCGGGTGTTTTCCATGTATTGCTGTACGCCTGGGTAACGTTCGAAGTAGCGTTTGATGTATTTGCCGGCTTCTGGGCGGCCAATACCAAGCTGCTTCGCTAGACCAAAGGCAGACATGCCGTAGATCAAACCGAAGTTGATGGCTTTGGCGCGGCGGCGTTGTTCTGTGGTCACTTCTTCTAAGCTCACTTCGAAGACTTCCGCTGCGGTGGCTTTATGCACGTCGGCGTCTTTTGTGAAAGCGTCTAATAAGCCCGGATCTTGGGACAAGTGCGCCATGATGCGTAATTCGACTTGAGAGTAGTCGGCCGCCACTAACTTGTAGCCTTTAGGCGCGATGAAGGCTTGGCGAATACGACGACCTTCGGCAGAACGAATTGGGATGTTCTGCAAGTTCGGATCGGTCGACGACAAACGGCCTGTCGCGGTAATGGCTTGGTGGTAAGAGGTGTGAATCCGTCCGGTTTTCTGGATCATCTCTGGCAGTTTGTCGGTGTAAGTGGATTTTAACTTAGACAGGCTGCGGTGTTCCATGATCAAACGCGGTAGTTCATAGTCTTGTGCCAGTTCTTGCAAGATCGGCTCTGCCGTGGATGGTTGGCCTTTTGGTGTTTTCTTGATAACCGGCAAGCCTTGTTTTTCGAACAAGATGACTTGCAGTTGTTTTGGCGAGCTTAGGTTGAAGCTTTCGCCCGCTTGTTCGTGGGCTTTGATTTCCAGTTCTTGCAGTTTGCCCGCGATTTCGGTGCTTTGCAGGTGCAAGAGTTCTGGGTCGATCAAGGCGCCAGTTTGTTCCATTTTTGCCAAGACGGGAATCAATGGGCATTCGATGTCTTTAAAGATGCTGACCAATTCTGGCGTGGTTTCGATTTTCGGCCAAATTGCTTGATGCAAACGCAAGGTGATGTCGGCGTCTTCTGCCGCATAAAACGCCGCGACCTCTAAATCGATTTGGTTAAAGGTTTTCTGCTTGGCGCCTTTGCCGGCAATGTCTTCAAAGCTCACGTTGGTGTGGCCGAGGAACTTGCTGGCAAGGGTGTCCATGTCGTGACGTGAACTTACGGAGTTGTACACGTAAGACTCCAACATGGTGTCGTAAGCGATGCCGCGCAAGGTGATGTCGTAGTTGTTCAGTACGTTGGCGTCGTATTTTAGGTGTTGACCGACTTTCGCTTGGCTGTCGTCTTCAAGCCAAGGTTTCAGCTGTTCTAACACCCAAGTACGATCTAGCTGTTCTGGCGCGCCTTCGTAATCGTGAGCCACTGGAACGTAAGCCGCTTCGCCCACTTCTACCGAGAAGGACAAGCCAACCAGTTCCGCAGCCATGTAATTGAGGGACGTGGTTTCTGTGTCAAAAGCAACCAGCTCAGCGGCTTGGATTTTTTCTAGCCATTTGTTGAAGCTTGCTTTGTCTAAGACGGTTTCGTAGTTGGCTTCGATGTTGGATTTAACCGGTGTTTCCACTTGGCCGTCATTACCAACGGTATCGCTGGCGGTTTCGACGCTTGGTGCTTTATCAAGGTCGGTTAGCCAGGTTTTGAATTCCAGTTTGGCGAACCATTCACGCAGCTTTTCTTTGTCGGCTTCGCCGTTTTTCAGATCTTGTGGATCGAAGGGCAGTTCTACGTCGCATTTGATGGTCGCTAAGGTATAAGACAGCTCGGCCATCTCTTTGTTGTCTGCCATTTTTTGCTTCATGGTTTTGGAACCACGAAAGCCCAAGTCAGCGATCTCGTCTAAGCGAGTGTAGATGTCTTTGATGCTGCCCAACCCTTGCAGCAAGGCAAGGGCGGTTTTTTCGCCAACGCCAGGTACGCCTGGGATGTTATCGACTTTGTCGCCCATCAGCGCAAGGTAATCGATGATGAGTTCGGGTGGAATGCCGAATTTGTCTTTCACGCCTTGGATGTCCATGATGGTGTTGTTCATGGTGTTCACAAGGGTGACTTTGTCGGTGACCAGCTGCGCCATGTCTTTATCGCCAGTGGAAACGACGACCTCGCGGCCTTGCTCGCCCACTTGTTTGGCGATGGTGCCGATCACGTCGTCTGCTTCTACGCCATCGATGATCACCAGCGGCAAGCCCATGGCTTCCACCATGCGGTGAATCGGTTCGATCTGTGGGCGAAGGTCGTCTGGCATGGGCGGACGGTGCGCTTTGTATTCGCTGTAGATCTCGTCGCGGAAGGTTTTACCCTTGGCATCGAAGATGATCACCATAGGGGAATCTGGGTAGGTTTTGATTAGGCTGCGGATCATGCTGATCACACCGCGCGTGGCGTTGGTTGGGTGACCATCGCTGGTGTGCATCGGTGGAATCGCGTGGAATGCTCGGTAAAGGTAAGACGAGCCGTCTACCAAAACCATAGGTGGAGTGCGTGTTGTTGAATCCGTAGCCAAAATAGAACCTCTTTGTGAATCGGCAAATATGAGGTCTATTCTATGTGTTTGAGCGTGTTTTTACAGCCAAAACGGCGAATTAAGTTTTAAGCAGGATTCTCACTTGTAATAATAGACCTGTATGAGCGAAAGATTTCTTTCATTATTCAATAGTTGGTTTTGATAAGAGACATCCAACAATAAAAACCTGTTTTTGGCCTAACGAAGGTTAGGCCAATATAGAAAGTGGACGTTGAGACACTAGGCTTGTCGATGACATAGATTAAATCGATCTTTTGCCGCGCTGGTTTTAGGTGTGAAAAACGACACTAGGTTGCCTTCTGGGTCTCTAAATTGAAAGGTTCGGTTACCCCAAGGCATATCTTTAGGGGAGTGAACCAGATCGACCTTGTTTTCCAGACGTTCAAATTCTTTATCAACATCATCTACTAAGAATTCAAGAATCGCCGTGCGGTTGGATGAGGGTTCAGCGCAACCTTCTTTAAACAGGGCAACGGTTTCTATACTGCCGAATGCTAAATGAGCCTTTTCTGTTTTTAGTTCAGCAAATACAGGAACGAGCCAGTCGGCTTCCTGTTCGGTTATAAATTCGTAGAAGCCAACCATCTTTTTGATGTCGTTAACAATGAGCCGAGTGGAAAATAGATTCATACTTCACCTTTTTAATGAGAATCAGAGAGTGCAAAATGAGTATGTCACCCTGATGCTGACAGCGTTGTGGCAATAGGAGAAAAAAATGCGACGTGCCGATAGATTGTTTCAACTCATTCAGATATTGAGGCGGGTAAATAGACCTGTGACGGCGGCTAAGTTGGCTGAGGAGTTAGAGGTTTCTAAGCGAACGGTTTATCGAGACATTGCTGATTTGGTGGGGCAAAGGGTGCCAATCGAAGGAGAGGCGGGTTTAGGTTATACATTAAGCGAATTTTACAACATGCCTCCTTTGATGTTCACGCAAGATGAGCTGGAGGCGCTGGTTTTAGGTGTCCAGCTTGTGCAAAGCCTTCCGGATAAAACAATCGGTAATTTCGCCAAAGATGTCTTTGCTAAAATTAGAGACGTTATTCCTCCCAGTTTTATTTCCACGCTGAGCGATGCGGGTGTGCGCATAAAACCCAGAGAGTTGGAGCCAGAAAAACAAGATACACGGTATTTGCGAGAGGCCATTAGAGCAAACAAAAAGATACGCATTACCTATTTCGATCGAGATGAAAATAAATCCGAAAGAGTGGTGTGGCCCATTATTTTAGGGTATGACGAAGTCTATTGTTTATTAATCGCATGGTGTGAACAGCGTCAGCAGTATCGTCATTTTCGAGTTGATAGAATTCGGCAGATAGACAGATTGGATACTAGCGTGCCAATTGCAGGTAATGAGCTGCGACAGCGTTGGGAATTATGGCGTGAGCAGACTTGGCTGAATAAATGTTAAATCGCATGTTTTTAATATTACCTCCCACACTAACGCTGATCTTTTTGGCTTAATCGGCTAGTTGAGGATGAATGCTGTTGAACATAACCGCTTGGTTGCGGCCGTTATTTTTAGCGGCGTACAAGGCCAAATCGGCTTGGTTGACCAAGTCTAAGAAGTCATCGTGATGGTTTATGTTAGATATGCCAATACTTACAGTGACTTTTCCAACAGACTTATAGGGTAAGCTGCTCAGCGCTTGTTGGAACATAGAACCAATGTAAGGCAAGGTGTTGGTTTTTGGGTTAACTAATAGCACAGCGAACTCTTCCCCACCCCAACGGGCGATGGTGTGTTTTTCGAAGTAAATAGTCCGTAGACGAGACGCCACTTCCACCAAAACTCGGTCACCAATCGAGTGACCATGACGGTCATTTATCTGCTTAAAATGATCTACATCGATGAGCAAAACAGCAACCCTATCATCATGATTGAGTTGTCCTAACCAAAGGTCCAAGCCTCTACGATTATAGATATCGGTTAAATAATCTCGCCCTGCTTCTAGCTCGTAGCGACGAAGGTCGCCAGTCACTTTGTTTATGTGTTTGCGGATGCTCTTTTGGAAAGGGAATACAACATAAAGCAGCAAGCTTGCAGGGCCAAAAGTGCCGATTAATTCATAGCCTCGGGGTGTTTGTAATTCGTCAGGATGGTTTAGCAGATAAGTAATAATGGGTAGGGCAATGGATGCCCACATCAGCACAATATAACGTCGATACTGCTTTGGTAGCATGATGATACCCAGCATGATAATCGCCATCATAAGACCTGTAACCGGTGGATATTCATCGACAAATCGCCACTCACTGTTCCAAGCCATAAAGACATAGTAAATAGTCGACGGTGAAAAGGTCAGAATGAAAAAAATGATATAAAAAACAATGATTTTATTTATATCTGTGTGGGGATTGTAGTGATAGTAGATTAGTACAATAAGTAGAACGATAGCGTCGATACTTGGAATTATCGAATCGATGATATGGGTAGTAGGGTAAGTGTTAAAAAAAATAGCAAAAGCAGTGCTTGTTAAAAATGAAGCAATAAGTAGCCGATATACGGCAGATACAGTGATTTTTTTCTCATCGTCATAGATCATCACAAGAGGCTTTCAGTTGAGTTTGTTATTCAATAATAGAAGGCTTGTTATGAATTTGCTGTTGTCCCTTGGTTAATATATGTCTCTGAAATTAACTAGGTTGTAACAAATAAATGAATTGCTCGATAAAATGTGTACATAAAAAGGCCTATTTACGCTACTTAGAATTGACCTTTCGGGGTTAATTGTAGAGCATAGGCAATAATTTTTTATTCCATCTCTTTTAGACAACAATAGGTAGAAACTTGGCTGTTTACACTTCCCTTTCGGACTCTGACATGCGTGCCTTAGTGGCTGACTATTATTTAGGTGAACTGGTTTCGTTCCAAGGCATTTCCGGAGGGGTAGAAAACACAAACTACTTTTTGACAACGACCACAGGGAAGTACGTGGTAACTTTGTTTGAAGAGTTTCAACTTGACGAAGTACCGTACTTTTTAGACGTTGTCGCGCATTTGAAACACAAAGGTTTTAATGTTCCTGCTGCTTTGATCGACATTCATGGTGAGCGACTACGCGAAGTAAATGGCCGACCAACCATTATTGTCGATTGTTTTCCCGGTGGTGAGCTAAAAGGCACAGATGAAACTTCTTGCCGATTAATGGGCGAAGCCTTGGCGAAGTTGCATATTGCGGGCGAAGATTTCCCTGTGCATCGTGACAGCCATCGCGGTGTAGCTTGGTGGCATAAAACCAGCAAAGCCATTGCTGATGAGTTAGAACCAGCACAAGCACAATTATTGTTGTCACAAATTGCTGAATTTGATGACTTTATTGCCGAATATCCAGACTTACCTAAAACCACCATTCACGGGGATTTGTTCTTCAACAACACCTTGTTTGAAGGTAATAAACTGTCTGCCATTATCGATTTCTATAACGCTTGCCATTCTTGGGTTATGTACGATTTAGCCATTGTGGTGAACGATTGGTGTTCGGATATGAAGACTGGCGAGCTGGATAAAGCCAAATATAAGGCGTTAATAAAAGCCTATTTGCATGAACGTGAAGCTAGTTCAGAGGAAGTTCTTGCTTGGCCTTATATGTTGAAAATTGCGGCGCTACGTTTTTGGTTGTCTCGTTTGGAAGCATGGCACGGTGCAAAACACGACCCTGAACGCTTAGCGCAACAGCATGATCCGCTTGAATTTCAGCGTATCTTAGAAGCGCGAGTACGTCACACACCGAATTTAGTTGAGTTCCAATAAAAGGTACTTTTAAAAAAGGTAATAATCTGATGCGTTTTTTGTTGTGTTTGTGCATTACGGTCTTGTTTGCTGGATCGGTCATGGCGCATCCTCATGTTTGGGTGGATTCACAGTATCGAGTCAAGGTGGATCAAGCCAATGTAGAAAGCCTTGAGGCAACGTGGAGTTTGGATCTTTTTACTTCCACAAGCTTGATTGCCGAATACGATATTGACGGCGATGGCGAGTTTAAAGGTCAAGAAAAACTCGACATGATCGATGTATTGAAGAGCTTTGAAAACTATGGCTTTTTCATCAAAATGAAGCAAGATGGCTCTGAGCTTATACCAAAAAAAGTACACATTTTAGATGTTCGCATTCGCGATCAAATGCTGTGGATTCGCTTGGGCATCGATTTGCCAACTCCGGTCAATCTTGAAACCTCGACTTTGAGCTTGGCCTTTGGTGACGACGAATTGTATTTTGCGATGGAGCCGTTGGAAGAAGGTTTAGTGCGTTTGTCTGGTACGTTATCTGAAATTTGTACACCAGTTGAGCGTGAAGCAACGGAAACATCGGTTGCAGTGTGGGTTGATTTGACTTGTAAGCCCTAACTTATAAAGTGATCTCGTAAAGAATTCTCTTTTCAACGCCGAATATAAAGGTAAAAGCACATGTTAGAACATTTCCAATGGTTGCCTTTTTTAGCTGCTATCACTGTGCTGACAATGAGCCCAGGTGTTGATACGATTCTGGTCATGCGTAACGCAGCATCTGGTGGCTGGCGTTTGGGTTTTTTGACAAGTTTGGGTATTTGCATGGGTTTGTTCGCCCATGCGACTGTATCAGCGTTAGGTTTGTCGGTGATTTTGCTTGGTTCCGCTGGTTTGTTCACTGCGTTTAAGCTGGTGGGTGCGGCGTATCTTGTGTACTTAGGTGTGCAAGCTATTCGCAGTGCGATGAAGCCGGTCGGTATGACATTTAAAGACGCAAAAAATCCTAAATCACTGACGTCTTGGGGCAGCTTTCGCCAGGGTGTTTTGTCTAACGTCTTGAATCCAAAACCGATTATTTTTTACATGGCATTTTTGCCACAATTTATTGATCCGAGCCATTCTGCGTTGGCTCAATCCCTTTTTATGGCCTCACTTCACTTTATCATAGCGATGGTGTGGCAAACGTTTCTTGCGCTTATGGTTCATAAGGCGCGAGTTTGGCTGGCGCGCCCAAAAGTGGCGCTCGTCTTAGATGGCTTGACTGGCGTGTTGCTATTGGGCTTTGGTGTAAAACTCGCACTGAGCCAGCGCTAGCATTTGCTTATTAAACACACATTTTAGGAAGGTGTACTTGAAGCTGTACTGGCACCTTCCATCAGTATCAATTCTATTATAGTTAGTACTCTTGCTCTAGGTACTCGTCCTAGTCGCTCCGCTTCAATCATGGCAAAGAATAAGCCATGGAAGCACTCTGTAATAGCCGCTGCACTGATATCTACTCGAAAGTGGCCACTTTGTTGGCCTCTTAAGAAAAATGCATCGATTTTTTCTTGTGCAATTATACACTCACCATTTTCTAACAGTTCCGGCTGCCAATGCTGAATAGTAAAGAGGGTTAATTCTTTATTCTTATAGCAATTTTCTAGTAATTTTCGAACCCCTTCTCTTGGCTCCGCCGTGTCTAGATTAGCGTCCTTGATTGCCGATTTATAAGCGTTAAGGCTGCTGCTTTGTAGTCTTTCAAGCAGGCTTTCTCTAGTGGGGCAGAAACGATACAAGGTAGCTTTACTGACACCTACAGCACAGGCGAGTTCTTGCAGTGAAGCTCGTGGGTGCTCAACTAATGCAAGCGCTAGTGCATTCTGCAGTGCATTGTTTGTTTCGTGTTCTGTCATATCTTTATCCAGTTTGTCTTTAAATAACCATGTCTCATGGTTGTCTACGTTTTACGTATTTTATGCAAGGGGATTTTACGCAGAATATCTAGTATATGAAATCTTAGATGCGAGTAAAAAGCACAAACAAAGTGAATTAAGTATATATCAAATGAATCACTATGGATTCATTTGGATTATTTTAATACTATTTAAAGCTGTTTTATCTCTGGCAAAAATTTAAGGTATTAACCAATGATACGAATTCTGAAAAATGGACGAGCGTTGCTACCAGTTTTGGCGGTGTTATTTGTAGTGTCTGGCTGTACCTCAAGTGAGCCAGAGGCTCAAGCCAGTTCTCCTCCAAGCGCAAGAGCTGCCACAGTAACGACTGTGCAACCAATTGAATATGAAGAAAATGCTATTTTGCCAGGGCGAATTGAGCCTATTCGTGAAGCCGAGGTGCGTGCTCGTGTACCTGGTATCGTGTTGCATAGAACCTTTATTGAAGGCTCCGATGTCAAAGCGGGAGATATATTATTTGAAATCGATCCCGCGTCTTTAAAAATTGCACTTGCTAGTTCTAAGGGCAAATTAGCAATGGCGGAAGCGACCTTGTTTGATGCAAAAGTGCTGGTCGATCGTTATGCGCCTTTGTTGCAGTCTCAAGCGGTCAGCAAGCAAACTTTTGATGCTGCTCAAGCTGCCTATTTAAGTGCAAGTGCCTCTGTTGCTTCAGCCAAAGCAGATGTTGCGAATGCCGAACTTAACCTTGAATACGCAACAGTACGAGCGCCTATTTCAGGTCGAATTGGTCGAGCAAATGTTAGTGAAGGCATGTTAGTGGGGCAAAGTGATACAACTCTATTAGCAACTATTCAGCAACTTGACTCTGTTTATATAGACTTTACTCAATCTGTTACCGATACCCTGAAATATAGACAATCTGTAGAAGATGGCACTTCTGCTAACAGTACGAAATTGATGGCCAAGTTAGATGGTTACAACAAAAGCTTCGAAGGGAAATTGTTGTTTTCGGACAGTCAAGTAGATGAAAAAACTGGCAATGTTGTGTTGCGAGGCTTGTTCCCAAACCCTAATAAAGTGCTACTGCCTGGCATGTATGTTCGTGTTGAGGCTGTTCAGTCTCATTCTGCTAAGGCGATATTGATTCCTCAACGTGCTGTTATGCGTGGTAACGGAGGACAAGCATTTGTTTACGTTGTGAATGATCAAAATGCAGTGGAATCTCGTTCAGTTGTAACGGGTTCAATGTCACAAAATTTATGGCGTATTACAGAGGGATTAAATGCTGGCGATAAAGTAATTATTGATAATGCAGCTATGTATCAAGCGGGAGAGAAGGTAATAGCTTCCGTTAAAGTAGCCTCTAACACTTAGTTCATTGTTCACTTTATCTTAACTATTAAGACGTTTTAGAGGCTCAATACATGTCTAATTTTTTTATTGCACGCCCCAATTTTGCTTGGGTCATGGCAATCTTTATTTTGTTGGCGGGGCTGCTTGCTTTGCCAACTTTGCCTGTGTCGCAATTTCCGGTAGTAGCACCACCGCAGATTGAAATCACCACCACATATCCCGGTGCATCCGCTCAAGTTTTAGTTGATTCGGTAACCAGTGTTATCGAGGAGGAATTAAATGGAGCGAAAGGTTTGCTCTATTTTGATTCTTCTAGTAACGCAAATGGTATCGCCCAGATTACGGCATCTTTCGAGCCCGGCACTGACCCTGATCTAGCTCAGGTTGACATACAAAACCGTCTTAAAAAAGCGGAAGCGCGCTTACCAAGTAGTGTTATTGCTCAAGGCGTGCAAGTTGACCAAGCAAGCTCTGGTTTCTTGATGATCTATGCTTTGACTTTCAAAGGTGATGATGCGTCTAAGAGCATTATTACTTTGGCAGATTACGCAGCACGAAATATTAACAATAATATTCGCCGTGTGGAGGGGGTGGGTAAGCTGCAGTATTTTGGCACCGAAGCCGCTATGCGGGTTTGGGTTTCACCGGAAAAGTTGCTGAGTTACGGTTTATCCATTGGTGATATTAATAACGCAATTAGAAACCAAAACGTTCAGGTACCTGCTGGTAGTTTTGGTGGTCGACCCGCCGATGATACGCAAGAGTTAACCGCTAGTCTGGTTGTGAAAGGCTTTTTGGAAGATCCTGAAGAGTTCGGCGATATTGTTCTACACAGTAACGTGGATGGTTCAGCTGTTTATCTTAAAGATGTGGCTCGTGTTGAGCTGGGTAAGCAAGATTATAATTTTGAAACTCGTTTAAATGGTCATAAAGCCATCATGGGGGCGGTTCAGCTATCGCCGGGTGCGAATGCCATCGAGACGGTGAAAGCGGTAAAAGCTCGTGCTGCGGAACTGGAAGCGAACTTTCCAGATGATATTCAAATCAGCTTTCCTTATGACACCTCTAAATTTGTTAGTGCAGCGATTGAAAAAGTAATTCATACCTTGATTGAGGCGATTGTCTTAGTGTTTCTTGTGATGCTGTTGTTCTTGCAGAATTTACGCTACACCTTGATCCCTACTATCGTTGTACCTGTTTGTATCTTAGGGACGTTTGCAGTGATGTCCTTGATGGGCTTCTCGGTAAACATGATGACCATGTTTGGTATGGTGCTCGCCATTGGTATTTTAGTGGATGACGCCATTGTGGTGGTCGAAAACGTTGAGCGTATTATGGTGGAAGAGAGTCTTTCTCCAAAAGATGCAACGATCAAGGCCATGGGGCAAGTATCCGGTGCCATCGTGGGTATCACATTGGTGCTATCGGCGGTATTTGTCCCTCTTGCTTTTATGAGCGGGTCCGTTGGTATTATTTATCAGCAGTTTTCTATGTCTCTTGCTGTTTCTATTATGTTGTCTGGGATATTGGCGCTAACTTTTACGCCTGCATTGTGTGCGACTCTATTGAAACCCATTGATAAAGAAGCACATCATGAAAAAGGTGGTTTTTTTGGCTGGTTTAATCGCCAATTTGCGGGGTTAACTAATCGTTATTCTGCGTTGAACGGCAAGTTAGTAAGCCGCCCAGGACGATTCATGTTGATGTATCTTGTACTTATTATTGGGCTTGGTTATGCCTATATGCGTTTACCTGAATCTTTTGTGCCAACGGAAGACCAAGGTTACATGATCGTCGATTTGCAGCTCCCTGCAGGTGCTACTTTTTCTCGAACCAATGAGACAATGAAAGATGTTGAGGAGTTCTTAGGGCAGCGTGATGCGGTTGAAAACGTAGTTACTGTTATGGGCTTTAGTTTCTCTGGAATGGGGGCGAATGCTGGTTTGCTATTTCCGACTTTCACCGATTGGTCTGATCGTGAGCAGTCTTTATTTGATGAAACGATGGCTTACAATCAATTTGCCGGTAGCATCACAGATGGCCGTTCGATGGCCGTTCCACCGCCATCGATTGAAGGAATGGGGAACTCTGGTGGTTTCTCATTGCGATTGCAAGACCGTAGTAATCTAGGTAGAGAAGCGTTAACTAATGCACGTAATATTGTTCTAGGCCAAGCGAATGCATCTCCAATCATTGCTTATGCCATGATGGAAGGCTTAGAAGATGCGCCACAGCTTAGAATCGATATAGACCGTAAAAAAGCGACAGCATTAGGTGTGGGGTTTGAATCGATCAACAATGCCGTATCAACGGCGTACGGTTCGGCCTCAGTTAACGACTTTACTAATGCAGGTCGCTTGCAACGCGTTGTTGTTCAAGCCGATGTTGCAGATCGTATGACACCAGAGCGTGTCTTAGAGCTGCAAGTGTTAAATGACGAGGGTAACCTTGTTCCAATGCGCTCTTTTGCAAGCAGCTCGTGGGAAATCGGGCCGGTTCAGGTATCTCGTTACAATGGTTACCCAACGTATAAAATTTCCGGAAGTCCAATGCCTGGACACAGTTCTGGTGAGGCAATGGCGGAAATTGAACGTATTATTAGTACTCTGCCAAAAGGTATTGGCTATGAGTGGACCGGGTTGTCTTACCAAGAGAAAGCAGCGGGGTCACAAGCTCCAATGCTGCTGACCATTTCTATTTTGGTGGTTTTCTTACTATTGGTGGCATTATACGAAAGCTGGTCTATTCCATTGTCGGTTATTTTGATTATTCCGATTGGAGCACTCGGTGCGGTTGCAGCAGTTTATCTGATGGGGATGTCGAATGACGTTTACTTCAAGGTAGGTCTGATTACGATTATTGGTTTATCGGCGAAAAATGCTATCTTGATTGTTGAGTTTGCCAAAGATCTTTATCAGCAAGGGAATTCGCTAAAAGACTCAGCGATCCAAGCCGCAAAATTGCGTTTTAGACCTATTATTATGACGTCAATGGCCTTTATTTTAGGGGTGGTACCTTTAACGATAGCTACGGGAGCAGGTGCGGCAAGTCAGCACTCATTAGGTGTGAGTGTTATCGGTGGCATGATCTCCGCAACAGTCTTAGGTGTATTGTTTGTTCCTGTGTTCTTCACATGGGTGCTTGGGCGCTTCAAAACGTCAAATAAAACAGTCTAATAAAAGACACTTATTTTTTGTTCGAAAAGCCGATTTTGTGTCGGCTTTTCTTTTTGTAATTCAATGCCACTTTTTCCTCATTTTTTCTGATTCTTTGCTAGAATTCCCCCATCTGCGTTCTCTTCGGGACGGTCCTTAAATAGAGACTGCTTTCAGATAAATATTTGCTGTGCCACAAGCGCGGTAAATTGGGTGAGTCCTAGCAATATAAGATAGGGCTTTAGATAATAAGAGATCTTTGTCTCGTCTTGGCTTCTGACATCGAGCAAAGGTTTCAATAAGCATTCGGTTTTGCTGTCTGCTTTTTTGGTGATTATTCTAAATGAGTTTATTAATTTCAACTTGGATTAAGTTCTTCTTTCTCTTCGCGCCGTTTTTTGTGTTGTCGATGTTTCTTGCGTTAACCCGCGGAGAATCTTCGGCATCTCGTCGACAAGTGGCGAACAAAGCCATTATTGCCTCTGTGGCGATTTCTATTGTGCTGTTGTTTTTTGGTGGCAGTTTGTTTGCTGTGTTAGGCATCACGCTGGATTCTTTCCGTATTGGCTCTGGCGTATTGTTGTTTTTATCAGCTTTGAGTTTGGTCCGTGATGGTACGCGTAACCATGCGGTTGGCATGCCAAGCGAAGAACGTGATGATGTGTCTGTTGTGCCATTGGCGGTACCTACGATTATTGGACCAGCGACGATTGGTACAATTCTAGTTTACGGTGCTGAACTACAAGGTTGGGATTTATTTATTGGCTTGTGTGGTTTGTTGTTGGCATTGGGTACTTTGGCGATCATTTTGTATTCCGGCTCTTTGATTGAAAAAATGCTCGGTCGAACAGGCTTAAATGTCTTGTCTAAGATTACCGGTTTGGTTTTGGCGGCCATGGCTGCGCAGATCTTTATGAGTGGTGTAATGGGTTTTTTGCATCCAGTCACTTCAGCCGTTAGCTAAGTGGTTATGAATTAAATTTTGTACAAAATGCGGCGTTTCTAGGCTTTGGCTTCTCCTTGGGTTTTACTTGTTATATCATAACAAAATTGTATCCAATTTCGGTGAGAGCCAATTATGGCAAAGAACGTCGCTTTTTTATTGTTATCTTTTTTATGTCTCAGCTCGCCTCTTTATGCCGCGATTGATTTTGCGCTGTATCAAGATTTTATCCAGTGGATTATTTCTCAGCAAGCCACTTTTCATCGTGAATTAGTGTCTTTAGTTCGCTCTATCAGCAAAGGCGGCAGTCCGGTTTTACTGTGGGGGTTAATCTCTACAAGCTTTTTTTATGGCGTTTTTCACGCGGCTGGACCAGGTCATGGTAAGGCGGTTATTTCTGCTTATATGTTGGCGAGCAAAGCGCCATTACGCCGTGGTATTAGCTTGGCATTTTTGTGCGCTGGTGTTCAGGCAGTGATGGCAGTCTTAGTCATTGTTGTGCTTAGCCAAGTGTTTTCCTTGGCAGGAAAAGCCATGCAAATAAGTCGTTTTTTTGAAGTGGCGAGTTTTGCTGCAGTTGGCTTGATTGGTGTGTGGATTCTTTTGCGTTTATTACGCGGCCAATCTGGTTGCGGTCACGATCACTCACAAGACCATCTTGAAGAACATCATCACGATCATTCTGCGAAGCATCACGATCACTCCCATAAACACTCTCATGATCATGCATGTTGTGCGCATCATACAGATGAAGCGAAAACCGCTCGTCGTAGTATTTGGGCAATGGTGGCCGCGGTGGGTATTCGTCCCTGTACTGGGGCGATTTTAGTTTTGTTATTCTCTTTGAGCACGGGCATTTTTGTTTGGGGTTTGGTGGCAACCTTTGCCATGGCACTAGGTACTGCTATTACTGTCGCTGCTTTGGCTGGCGTTAGTGTTTTTGTTCGTGATACAGGTTTTGCGTTAAGTAGTGAGCATCGTGTTTGGCGACAACGAGTGTCGCGCATCTTTGGTTTTCTTGCCGCTTTCGCTTTGATAATAATCAGTACTTCAATGATTTGGAGTTACGTAAGCAATGCAGGAAGGGCTTTCTAATGAAACATGAAGACTCACATCAGCACTCACAACAAGATTCTCATCAACACAGTCATCATAACCATAATGATTGTATTGATACCGCGTTAGAAACAGCGGAAACCCTGTGTGCAGAGCAAGGCCAGCGATTAACGAAAGTACGTCGCCGCGCATTGGAATTGATCTGGGAAAGTCATCGCCCACTTGGTGCTTATCAGTTATTGGCGAAGTTGGCCGAAGAGGGTTTTAACTCTGCGCCGCCAACGGTTTATCGTGCTTTAGACTTTTTGTTAGGTGCGGGTCTGATTCACAAAGTGGAATCGATGAACGCTTACCTTGGCTGTGCCCATGCAGATAAAGCGCACAAAGGTTATTTCTTGATTTGCGATGAATGCCACAATGTTATGGAATTCGATTACCAAGATATTCATGCGGCCTTGATCGAAAAAGCCGCGCATCAAGGTTTTGAGTTACGTGCTGAAACCATTGAATTAACAGGCTTATGTGCGAAATGTAAGGCAAAAAAAGTAGGAGCAAGCGCGTGAGTAAGCGATTGGTTGCTTTTGATAAAATTGGTATCTCGTTTGATGGCAGAGTTTTGCTTGAAAACATTGATATGACGATCAGCGAAGGTGAGATTGTTACCCTAATTGGCCCAAATGGCAGCGGGAAAAGTACCCTTATTCGCACCTTGTTAGGGCTGCAAGAAGCAACTTCTGGCGAGATAGTCAGGCACAAAACCTTGCGTATCGGTTATATGCCGCAGAAGCTGCATATCGATCCGACTTTGCCATTAACGGTAAAGCATTTCTTGGCTTTGGTGCGTGGTGTTGATAAACAACAAATTCTTCCTACACTAGAAAAACTCGGCATTGGGCATTTGTTGAAATCACAAGTGCATGTGTTGTCTGGTGGTGAAACACAGCGTGTTTTGTTGGCGCGTGCCTTGTTGAACCGACCAAATCTATTGGTGCTCGATGAGCCGGTGCAGGGCGTGGATGTGAATGGTCAGGTGGAGCTTTATAACCTGATTGAAAACATCCGTAATGAGCTAAATTGCGGCGTTCTGATGGTATCTCATGATTTGCATTTGGTGATGGCGAAAACCGATACCGTGGTTTGTATCAATCAACATGTTTGCTGTTCTGGAAGCCCGCAGCACGTAACCGGCCATCCGGCTTATCAAGCTTTGTTTGGTGTGCCAGGAGCCGATGAATCCATCGCGATTTATGCCCATCAGCACGATCATGTGCATGACGAACACGGCAGTATTTTATCGGACGATGGCGATGCTCACGCTCATTGTAAACACCATTAATAACACCCCAGTTCAGATTCGGAGTCAGTAATAGCATGTTAGATCTTTTGCTCAGAGCCTTGTTAGGCGGATTGGGTGTGGCCGCGGTCGCAGGGCCATTAGGCGCGTTTGTTGTTTGGCGACGCATGGCGTATTTCGGTGATACCTTGGCGCATTCTGCGCTATTAGGTGTGGCGTTAGGCTTTTTATTAGACATCAATTTGAACCTTGCGATTATCGTTCTGTGCGTTGGTTTGGCCTTGGTGTTGGTGACCTTGCAGAAAAAACACATTATCGCGACGGATACCTTGTTAGGGATTCTCGCACATTCGGCCTTGTCGCTTGGTTTGGTGGCGGTGAGCTTCCTCGACAATATTCGTATTGATTTAATGGCGTATTTGTTTGGTGATTTGCTGGCGATTAACCAAGCCGATGTTTACTGGATTTACGGCGGTGGTTTTGCGGTCATTGCGTTATTAGTCACATTTTGGAAACCTCTGTTGGCGGTCACGGTTAATGAAGAGTTGGCCAAGGTAGAAGGTTATCCGGTCGAAGCGATTCGTCTATTGCTGATGTTGCTGGTGGCTTTGGTAATTGCGGTAGCGATGAAAATCGTCGGTGTCTTGTTGATTACGTCTTTGATGATTATTCCCGCTGCGACGGCGCGTAAGTTATCGAGTACCCCAGTACAAATGGCATCGTTTGCTAGCTTGATTGGTTGTTTGGCTGTTTGCGGTGGTTTGTGGGCGTCTTATCGTTGGGATACACCAACTGGCCCAAGTGTTGTTGTGTGCGCTGCCTTGTTATTCTTGATTGCTTATACTTTGCCGTTTAAGCGCTTGCGTTAGGTTTTTAAAGCTTAGATGAAGGCCACCTTGGGAAACCAAAGTGGCCTTTTGTATTTTTCTTAAATGCTATGAAGTCGTTTTATTTGAACGAATTTTAATACAAGCACAGAGTCCTGGGTGCGTATTGGTTAAAACCAACTCGCCATTATGCAAAGAGACTATAGCTCGGATCAGAGTCAGTCCTAATCCGTGCCCGAATACGTCCTTTTTGGAAGAAAGCCTTTTGAATCTCTGAGTGACAAAATGCAGACTCTCTTCTGGGATACCTTTACCTTGATCTGAGACTTTTATAAAGGTATTCCCCAATGATGAATCTATTTTAAGAGTTATAGTTTCACTTTCTGGCGCGTACTTAATAGCGTTATCTAATAGGTTTGCAATAGCTTGAAAAATAAGGATTTTATCAGCACAAAAAACATGTTTTTTTTGTGCTTCGAGCTTTATGTTAATTCCATAATTTTCTGCTAATGGCTGATAATACTCATAAACTTCATGCAATATGTCATAAGCATTAATGTTGTCTTTTTGATGGCTAACTTGTCCTGTTTCGACTTCAGAAAGTCGCATGATAGAGCGAAAAAGTATTTGTATTTGCTCGGTTTCTTTAATTGCTTGCTCGAGCTCGTTGAGCTCTTTTCCTCCTACACGTTCTGATAAGTTGATCAACTTATGCTGCAGGCGAGTGAGTGGTGTTCTTAGTTCATGTGCAACATGACTAGTGATGTCTCGAACTTCTCCCATTAGCCTCTGAGTGCGTTCAAGTACAATATTAATTTCTTGACTCAGTTGGTCGAATTCATCTTTATTGTCGTTTGAGTTAACTCTAACGTTGTGTTTACCACTAGCATATTGCTCTAGGGTGTCAATGATATGATTAACGCGGTAGAGATTGTGTCGACTAAAGCGTAGGCTAATTACTAAAATCATGAGTTGTATTGCCAGCAGCCCAACACCTGTCATAAGAGATATTATTTGAGTTTGTTGGTTCATTGGTTTTACGTTGTATGCGTTAAAATACATACCGCCATCTGTTAAAGGCACTAATAGTCCTAATAACTCGACATTATTATTTTTTAACGAGACAATATCTGGCGAATTTATATTGTGTTTTTGTAAGTATTGGATTTGACTATCTGATACGTTCTGCTTATTTCCTAATAAAACTTTTCCATAAGCGTCAAAAATAAAGGTGAAGTGATCTTTTCTGCTTTCTTTATAGTTTTCATTTTTTAATTGTATTGATAAATCATTGCTGCTGTTAAATTTATTATTTAATTTTTGATTTTCTATATTTTCAAAAATCATATTTTTAACATGACTTTTCATGATGTTGTCTAAAATGTAGTCACAAATAAAAATAGAAGCAGAAGATATCAATAAGCAAATAAAGGCAATGATAGTAGCTTGCCTAAAGCTGCTACTATGGGACAACGATTTAATAAACACAGAATCATCCTAAAGCATAACCAACTGAACGAATAGTTCGAATGATTGGATTTTTAGATCCACCATCTAGCTTATGTCTTAATTTGGAAAGGTGAACATCTAGGATGTTAGTTTGTGGGTCGAAGTGATATCCCCATGCTTTTTCTAACAACATGCTGCGAGTAACGGTTTGTCCTGGATGTTCGGCAAGTACATAGAGTAATTTGAATTCTTTGTTGGTTAAGTCAATCTTTTGTCCTGAACGAGTTACTTCGTGTAATTCAAGATTTATCATCATATCTTTGATTTTTATAAGATTGCTTGAAGCTACTTTTTTGGTACGGAAGTACAATCGTTCTAGGCGTAAAAGTAGCTCGGTAAAATCAAATGGTTTGCCGAGGTAGTCATCCGCCCCTGCTCTGAGACCTTCTATTCGATCCGATATTTGATCGTTCGCCGACAGAATAAGTATAGGTGGGTGAGGAGTATTACCAAGTAAACCAAGCAACTGGATACCGTCTAGTTTAGGGAGGACACGATCCAATAAAATGACATCAAAAACTTCTTTCTTAATCAGCTTCAATGCGTCTTCACCATTATCTACTAGCTTGCATATATGACCTGATACATGCAGCTTGCTGCTAATCCAATGGCTAACGGAAGCATCATCTTCAACAACGAGAATTCGCATATCTTCTTATCTCTATAGAGTAAAAATGGTAATGAGTGTTCGAAACAGCATCAGCATACTAGCATCAATTGATAATGGTTATCAATATCGTGTGTTTTGTTTTTTTAGCCTTCCTTCTTCCTTACAATCTTAGTTGTTTTTTTCTGCAAGGATTGACCATCCTAGCAACTGACAGGCAAAGAGCTAGCTTTTGTTTATTAAGCATTCTTAATACATTAATGGTTGAGTTATTAGAGGGAATGACTGTTAATAATTCGGATTGATATTTTATTTATTAATACTTAATAGATTAAATGCTAATAAATAATGTTTTCTGGAATTGAATTCATGTTTGTAAAAAGTAAAACCTTCATGTATCAAGTTATTGCTTTTCTTAGCTTGATAATGGCGTTTGTAGGTGTGATGGTTCCTGGTATTCCTGCTACCGAGTTTATATTACTTTGTGCTTGGTCATCATCAAAAGGTTCCCCTAGGATTTATCGGTTTTTGCATAATAATCGATTTACAGGTCCTGTTCTTTATAATTGGAATAATGGCAAGGTGATTTCTAGAAGCAATAAAGTGATATCATCAATAAGCATGTTTTTATGTGCCTGTTTATTAGTATATAGCGGAGTTAATTCATACGTTTTGTTTTTTGCTTTATCAGGGATGTTTGTTGGCTTTTTATGGATGTGGTCTAGGCCAACAGAAGTTAAAAATTTAACAAAAGAATGTTAGCTTTTCTTAATATAAATGAAGTGGTCATTTGGAAGGTAAGTTTTTATCATTAAATAAGATGGATTTTTAAATGAGGCCAGATATGCAAACAATAGAAAAAGACCAAGATACACTGACATTTGCAAAGCGTTTAAAATATTCTACGCGTACTAATCACGATAGTGTCGATTCACTGGTGATGCAGTCAGAGCCATTTGCAAACGAAGAAAATTACAGAAAATTTTTGCGTTTACAGCATATTTTTCATTTATCTGTTGCGCCTTTGTACCAGCATGATGACCTGCAGGCATTGTTCCCTGGATTAGCTGAATTACCTAGGTTGTCTGCTGTTGAGTCTGACCTTTTAGATTTAGGCTTAAATACGGATGTGGTGGATTCATCATTATTAACAAGCGTCACAGATCTGTATCAGGCGATTGGATGGCTTTATTGCAGTGAAGGGTCGAATATTGGTGCAGCATTTTTGTATAAAGAAACACAGAAATTGAGCTTTGATGCAGACCATGGCGCTAGGCATTTAGCAGCACATCCTGAAGGACGAGCGCCGCATTGGCGTAAGTTTGTTGCTCAGTTAGACGCTTTGTCGCTAACGGAAGAGCAAGAAGCTCTGGCTATAAAAGGAGCGATGGACGCTTTCGCTTTTTATAAAAAAACACTGGCGAGCTTGAATTCCTAAGCGTCGTTCCGAGGCCAGATGAGTATTACTTTTCATCTGGCTTTTTTGCTTTGGTATAGGATTTTGATAATTCGCGAATGGTCTCCATTTGTTTTCCAAACTGACGACAAGGAGTGCAAATTGCAGTGTGCATGGTCAAGTTTATTTTTTCTTTGGCGGATAACGTGCGATCGAGTTTCTCCGAGAGCATTTGGGTCGCTTGTTTGCATTTTATCATTTACGACTTCTCCTTTTGAAACCAGTGATCTTCTAAACATTCCCGTAAACGTAGACGAGCACGATATAAAGTGACATTTAGGCTGCTTACCGACACATCTTCGTTATGACAAATCTCAGGTGTATCCATTTCGAGAAATTCGCGCATCATAAATAATCGACCATATTTGGCTGGTAAAGCATCCAAACAAGCATCGAAAATACGCCAGAAGTGCTCGTTTTCAACACCATGCTCTGGCTGATCCCATTTTTTAGGACGCTCGTCTTTTTGCCAATGGCCATTTTCCTCGAACAAGTGCTCGATTAACGCTTCACCGCTTAGATTGGGCCCCTCTTCGAGCTGACTGGCTGCCGTATGGCGTTTTTCCTTACGCAATAAATCGATGATCTTGTTCTTCAATATGGAAAATACCCAAGTCTTAAACGCCGCTTGTCGCGCAAAACGATCACTATTTTGATACGCAGAGAACATGGCTTCTTGTACTGCGTCTTCGGCTAATTGATTGTCTCGTACTTGAAGCCTGGCGAACTTCAGCATCTGCGTGCGCAACTCTTCAATAAAAACAGCATCCTGAAAGATGTTAACTGCTGCTGAAGAATCCATCTCAACAGAGAGGTTCGCATTGGTCATTTAAGCCTCGGGTTGTTTGTCTGATTGTTAGACGATATTCGTCTGGTATTTATTACCATTCAACCATGATTTTAATTTGTCTATTTGCTCGCTGCTGCTTCTGCCAAGTATTCATCTTTCAGTTTGACGTAGTTAAGTCCGGCATACTGAAAATATTCGATTTCTTTGTCGTTGAGTGGACGGATTTGTTTCACAGGAGAACCCATGTACATAAAGCCCGTTTCTAAACGCTTGCCGGGTGGCACCAAAGAGCCTGCGCCTATGATGACTTCGTCTTCAATTACAGCGCCATCAAGGATGGTGGTTCCCATGCCAACCAATACTCTGCTGCCAATCGTACAGCCGTGTAACATCGCCATGTGACCCACGGTGACGTCGTCGCCAATGGTCAGAGGATGGCCTTCTGGCTTATAGTCGCTGGCGTGAGTAATATGCAAACAGGAGTTGTCTTGAACACTGGTACGAGCACCAATACGAATGCGGTGCATGTCGCCACGAATCGCAACCAAAGGCCATACTGAACTGTCTTCGCCAATGGTTACATCGCCAATAATTACAGCACTGTCATCGACCCAAACACGATCGCCAAGTTGTGGTGTTTTACCACGGAAAGATTTCATCACCATAAATCCTCTCTTAAAGGGGGGCTTCTTAATAGAATGTACTAATAAATGAAGGAACTATTAACACAATAGGCTTTTATGCATTGAAAAAGTGTTAAGACAACCTATCTTAGTAAGCATAGTATTGATCAATGCAATACAGCGTTCAATTAATATAAAAGGATATCATGATATGTCACAGTCTGTATGGGACGCGACCAGCTTACCGAATTTTACCGATGTCGATGTTGCGAACATCGAAGCGGATCTAGAGAAACTACTAAAGCACAACCAAGAAGCCATCGACGCCTGTGTGAGTGAAAATACCAATCCAACATGGCAAAGCCTTGTTTTACCATTGGATCAACTGCACGATGACCTAAATAATTTCTGGTCTCCGATTGGCCATTTGAACTCAGTAAAAAACACTCCAGAGCTGCGTGCTGCTTATAACGCTTGTTTGCCAAAATTGACTCAGTTTTATACGGATCTTGGGCAAAACAAAGCCCTGTACCAAGCCTACAAAACGCTTGCGCAAAGCGATGCAGCAAAAACGCTAACACAACCACAAAGTGAAGCTTTGACCCAAACCATCCGTGACTTCGAATTGTCAGGTGTTGGTCTAGAAGGCGACGCCAAAAAACGTTACGGCGAGATAAGCCAGCGTTTGTCTGAATTGGGTAGCCAGTTTGGTGAAAACGTGTTGGATGCGACGCAATCGTGGAGCAAGTTAATCACCGACGAAAGTGAATTGTCTGGATTACCGGAGTCAGCACTAGCACAAGCGAAGCAAATGGCCGAAGCTAAAGAAAAAGACGGTTGGTTGTTCACCTTAGACTTCCCATCGTACATGCCTGTAATGAGCTATGCTGACAACGCCGTTTTGCGCGAAGAAATGTATCGAGCTTTCGCCACTCGCGCTTCTGATCAAGGTGGAGACATCAAATTCAATAACGCACCTTTGATCGACGAGATTTTGGCATTGCGTCATGAAATGGCACATATTCTTGGTTTTGATAATTACGCTGAATTGTCGGTTGCCACTAAGATGGCTGACAACGGACAGCAGGTTATCGACTTCTTGGAAGATTTAGCTAAAAAGTCAAAAAGCTCGGCAGAACAAGATCTTGCACAGTTAACCGCGTTTGCAAAAGACGAAAATGGCGTAGAAAAATTGAACGCGTGGGACATGACTTACTACGCGGAAAAATTGCGTCAGCATAAGTACAGTATCTCTCAAGAAGAGCTGCGTCCTTACTTCCCAATGAATAAGGTTTTGTCCGGATTGTTTCACGTGGCACAAACCTTATTTGGCGTGGATATTCGCGAAGAAAAAGAATTTGATAGCTATAACAAAGACTTGCAACTTTTCACTATCAGCAAAGACGGCGAAGACGTTTCTCGTTTCTATCTAGATCCTTATGCTCGCGAAGCAAAACGCGGTGGTGCATGGATGGATTCTTGTCGTACTCGTCGTCGTTTGAGCGACAATCGTCTGCAGCTACCGATTGCGTATCTTGTGTGTAACTTCACACCACCAATTGGCGCTAAGCCAGCCTTGTTGACTCACGATGAAGTCACCACCTTGTTCCATGAATTTGGTCATGGTTTGCATCACATGTTGACCCAAGTGGACGTTTCATCCGTATCCGGTATTAATGGTGTGGCATGGGATGCCGTCGAGTTGCCAAGTCAATTTATGGAAAACTGGTGTTACGAGCCAGAAGCGCTTGCCCACATCGCAGGACATTACGAAACGGGCGAACCATTGCCTCAAGACTTGTTAGATAAGATGCTGGCAGCGAAGAACTTCCAATCTGGTATGCAGATGATGCGCCAGCTGGAGTTTTCTTTGTTCGATTTCCGTTTGCACATGGAATACCAAAAAGGCATTTCTGTTCAATCCGTTATCAACGACGTACGCAGCAAAGTCGCTGTTACTACGCCACCTGAATTTAACCGTTTCCAAACTAGCTTCTCGCATATTTTTGCGGGTGGTTACGCGGCGGGTTACTACAGCTATAAATGGGCGGAAGTCTTGTCAGCCGATGCGTTCTCGAAATTCGAAGAAGACGGCATCTTCAATAAAGATACCGGCGCACGCTTCCGTGATACCATATTAGCCAATGGTGGTTCTCGTCCAGCAGCGGAATTATTCGCTGAATTCCGTGGTCGTGAACCGAGTACAGATGCCTTGTTAAGACACAGCGGTATCGCAGCTTAAGTTTTTATTCTGCAAGGAAGCAGCGTCTTATCTGATGATTAGACGCTGCTTTTTTATGGCGTCGTACTATGGCGTTATTTTTTTAAAGGTAGTTGGGTTATGACAGTAAAACGCTTTATTGCAGGGGCTGTGTGCCCTCGTTGTAGTGAGATGGATAAGATTCGCGCATGGCGCGACGATGATGTTGAAAAGCAATATCGTGAGTGTATTTCCTGTGGTTACACGGATGAGCAATCTACGGTAATACAGTCACAGCCAACTGAGATTCCAACGCGAGTGAATACGCCTCATAGTAGCGCTCCTCAAGCGGAAGAAATGGTGATTAATTTTATACCAAATCCGGGTTCAACCAAGCACTAACCCTAACCGAGCACAGAGCAATTAAAAAGCGGATTGATATTTCTATCAATCCGCTTTTTTGTATCCGTGAGAAAGCACTTAGTTATTAACCAACCAAAGAATATCTAACGGTTCAATGAGGCTTAACGATGGCAAATCAATGAATTCCTTGTTTAACAAGTTCATTGCTGTGTCTTGTCCGATCAGTTCGCTTAGTGATTTCCCAAGTGGTAGGTGTTCGAGCGGTACTAGGTGTTCGCTCATGTTGGCGATGACTAATAGTGTTTTGTCGTTCATTTGTCGTTTGAAAGCAAATACATGTTCGTTGCCTAGGGAAACCAATTCAAATTCCTGCGCAGCGAAAAGTGGATTAGATTTGCGGATTTTAATCATCTCTCGGATCAGCTGAGCGATTTTACCCTGCGGTGTCTCAACGTTATCAGCAAGAGCGAAATCGTCCTTGGTGAGCTTCTTACGGTGCACCCAGCGGCTATCGTCTACTTTTGTCGGGTCGTTTAGGTAATCATCATTATTAAGCACGCCAAGATCGTCACCTTGATATAGCAATGGAATGCCCGGCATAGCGAAGTTGATACCGTTGAGCACTCGTATGCGTCTGATAGCATGATCAAGCAACAATGGATCGTTTGCAGCGATGGCATTTTCCACGCCCGCAAGAGACGCCAAGGTACCACAAACACGGCAATCGCCATTCACTGGGTTCTCTTGAAACGGCACACCTGCAGCAAAAGAGCCTTCGAATTGGCCAGTATAGAATTGATTCAAGAAGCGACGATGACCAATCCCATCAATGCCAAGACGATCAGAAATGGCGTCATCCCATAACCAACCAATATCGTCATGACAGCGGATATAGTTGATCCAAGTCGTATGCTCTGGAATCGCGAAGCTGCGCTCAAGAGATTGGTACAACAAGTTGGTTTGGCGTGTCGCTAAACTTTCCCATAACAAGGCCATCATTAGAGGGTTGTAAGACAGCGTGCATTCATCGGCGCCAATGTATTTATTGACTTCATCTGGGTGAACAATAGCTTCGGATTTAAAGACGACTTGTGGTGCTGCGATGTCCAAGCAGGCTTTGAAAGCTTTGATCAGGTTGTGAGCCTTAGGTAAGTTCTCACACACTGTTCCTTTCTCTTTCCAGACAAAGGCTAAGGCGTCGAGTCGTAAGACATCACAACCGTTTAAAATTAGATGTAACATTTCTTCGACGACAGCGACAAAAACCGCCGGATTGGAATAGTTTAAATCCCATTGGAATGAGTTAAAGGTCGTCCAGACATGGCTGTCTAATTCAGGTAAATAGGTGAAACTACCGCGACGAATTTGAGGAAATATTTCGCGTACGGTTTGGTTGTATTCCATGGCGTCTTGCTCGCCCATGAAGTAGTAGTAGCCTTGGAACTCTTGGTCACCTGATTTTGCAGCTTCGGCCCAACGATGTTCGTCTGATGTGTGATTAAACACAAAATCCAACACCATGCGTATGCCTTTTTTGTGTAGCGCGGAAGCAAGGTCTTTTAGGTCTTTGTTAGTGCCCAAATTAGGTGACACGGTACGGTAATCTGAAATCGCATAACCGCCGTCACTGTTGCCTTCTGGAGCTAAATAAAGCGGCATTAGATGCACATAGTTAATTCCTAAGGATTCAAAATAAGAGATCTTGTCGATTAGAGAGCTGAGGTCGTCAGCTAATAAATCCACATATACGGCAATGCCGACATTTTGATTGGATTCGAACCAGAACTCTGATTTGTCTTTGATTTGGGCAGGGCGTTTTTTCTTATGAAAATCGATAAAGGATTGTAGCAACACCTTGAGATGATAATGCAGGTCGAAGCACTTTCCATAAAGCGGGAAAAGCTGTTCGAAGAGTGGTGCAAAACCGTTCTCTAATCGCTTAACGAAGATCGCTTTTTGTTGAGAAGTCAGTTGGCTAAAATCTAATTCGGCTAACAAACGCTGTTGTGTTTTTTGTGCTTCAAAAGCGAAATTCATGACCATATTTTTGCCTTGTAAGACGTGCTCGTGAAAAACGACGAGTTCGGATTATTGTTACCTAGGCTGGAACCTTAGGCTAAAAGTTTGGTTGGAGAGTTCGCTTTAACAACAAGATCAGCGCGCTTCGTTTTCCATGGAGAAAACGTAGCCTAAGGGGTATGGCGGGTCAATATGGCAGCTTTCTAAATACTGACTTAATTTCCGAGAAGCTCACCTCTCGGAAATTAATCGTTAGGTTAGTTGTCTGCGTAACCGCTGCCGATAGCATTAAAAGGCATATCAAGATTGAGTTCTGGGACTTGTAAGCCAATCCAGGTTGGGAAGGTGTTGCTGTTTGGACCAGGGAATACCGTGTATTCGTTTGCCCAAGGATAACGTTTCACTGCTTCGTTGATTTTTGGAATCAATGCTTCCGCTTTTGGGCCAATAATTGAAAGAACTTTCTCTGGTTTTGCGCCAAACCAATAGCGATCTGGCGTTGTGGTTTTATATTCAGATAAGGCTGGAAGTCCTCTATCTACTCTCCAACCAACGACTTCATGAACAGTATATTCGGCCGCGTTCTTCTCTTTGGTTGCCACCCAAGTATGGACTGCAAACCAACCGCGCCAGCTGAAAGCGTCGGCGGCATAAAATTCGATAACAGCGTCTTTTTCTTCTTCGGGTGATGGGGCTATGCCTGCGGGTTCTCGGCTTGCGGTGCGCCAGCTATCGTTAGAAGAGCAAGCGCTTAAAAATAGGGCGATAAATAATAGTCCTAAATACTTTGTCATGCTTTGTCCTTGGGCTGTTAGATCGTTTTAATGCTATTAACATACGCAAGTTTTGCTCTATTTGGGCCATTATTTTTTATCAAATATGTTTTATTTCATGGTTTTTGCCCAGTTCAAAAATTGGACATAAAAAAACGCCAGAAGACTGACGTTTTAGGTTTGTTGTTTCAACGAAACAGCAAATTAGTTCATTTCAGTAATAAAGTCTTCTGCTGAACGACGTACTTTTTTCAGGCCTTTTAACCAGTCACCTTCATCTGCGCGGTAACCTAAAGGAAGTAGAATCACAGAGCGAAGTCCACGTTCAGTTAGACCTAGAATTTCGTCTACTTTTGCAGGGTCAAAACCTTCCATTGGTGTGCTGTCTACGCCTTCTTCGGCGGCCGCGATTAATGCCGTTCCAAGACCGATGTATGCTTGACGGGCTGCGTGTTGGTAATTCACTTCGGCCTCGCGAGGAGGGTAAGCGCCTAAAATCATTTGACGGTAGTTTTCCCAGCCTTCGTTTTTAAAGCCACGTTCGTCGTTTACTAAGTCGAACATCTTGTTGATGCGTTCTTCTGTGTAGTTGTCCCATGCCGCAAAAACTAATAGATGAGAACCATCAGTAATTTGCGCTTGGTTCCAAGCGTGAGGCACGATGGCTTCACGTAATGCTTTGTTTTTTACTACGATGACTTCGTATGGCTGAAGTCCGCTTGACGTTGCTGTAAGACGAATCGCTTCTAGAATGCGGTCTACTTTTTCTTGCTCAACGGCTTTGCTTGAGTCCATTTTTTTAGTGGCATAGCGCCAGTTCAATTTATCTAACAAATTCGACATTTCAATTCCTTGGTAAGGTTTGTATATGGAAGCAATATGGGTCTAATGTTAGTTAAGTACAAGTGTTGTTTTAAGTAGAAAATGAGGAAGTTGAATGATCGGTTAAATGCCGAACTTTGTTGGTATCTTGCAATAGTTTCTTTAATAACGCCCTAAAATGGTTCATTTTTTTTGCGAGATGCAGTAAGGTGCGATTTCGTAAACTTCAATGGACCCCTTTTAAATGACGTTAAATCATAAATCATCAATATTACAGCGTTATTTGCGCGGTAGCTTAGTACTACAAATTGCTATCGGTATTATCTGTGGTGTCGTGTTGGCATACGTTTCACCTAACACCGCTTTATCGGCAAGTTTACTTGGTGATTTTTTTGTTAAAGCACTAAAAGCTATTGCTCCGATTTTGGTGTTTTTATTGGTAATGGCATCTATTGCTAATCATAAACAAGCTCAACAAAGTCATATTCGTCCGGTACTTGTCCTTTATTTGTTTGGTACGTTTGTTGCCGCTTTAACGGCAGTGGTGTTTAGTTTTGTGTTTCCAACACAGCTGCATTTGGTTGCTCCAGACTTAAGCCAAAGTGCGCCTCAGGGAGTAGGGGAAGTCCTGCGTACACTAGTATTTAAAATGGTTGATAACCCAGTAAATGCACTTGTTCAGGGGAATTATGTAGGCATATTGACTTGGGCTATTGGCTTTGGATTGGGTTTGCGTCATGCCTCCGAAGCTACAAAAGCATTGTTGCAGCATTTAGCGACCAGTGTGACAAGTATTGTGTCGGTGATTATTCGCTTGGCACCATTTGGGATCTTTGGCTTGGTTGCTAGTACAATCGCAGAAACTGGTTTTGATGCCTTATTTGGGTATTCTCATCTGTTAGCTGTATTAATTGGCGCTATGTTGTTTATTGCATTCGTTACCAATCCATTATTGGTGTTCTGGAAGATTCGTCGTAACCCTTACCCATTGGTTTTTAAGTGCTTAAAGGAAAGTGGCGTAACGGCATTTTTTACGCGTAGCTCTGCAGCTAACATTCCGGTCAACTTAGATCTGTGTAAGCGTTTAGACTTGGATGAAGATACCTATTCTGTGTCTATTCCATTAGGCGCGACCATTAATATGGCTGGCGCTGCGATTACCATTACGGTTTTAACTTTAGCGACGGTAAATACTTTAGGTATTACATTGGATTTTGGTACGGCGTTATTGCTTAGTGTGATAGCGGCTGTGTCTGCATGTGGCGCATCGGGCGTGGCTGGTGGTTCATTATTATTGATCCCATTGGCGTGTAGCTTATTTAATATTCCCAATGAGATTGCGATGCAGGTTGTTGCTGTCGGTTTCATTATCGGCGTATTGCAGGACTCCGCTGAGACTGCGCTGAATAGCTCGACGGATGTACTGTTTACCGCAGCGGCTTGTCTTGCTAACGAAAAAGCGAGTTGAAATTGAGGCTTGCTTGGTAAATAGGATCACAAAAAGAAAGGGAAGCATTTGGCTTCCCTTTTTTGTTTGTATGGTTTTCTTGTCAATTGGCTGTTTGTTTTAAAGCTTGAACTGGGTAACCAATTTATCAAGTTGAACAGACAGTTTTTGCAAGTTAGTACTTGATGCTGTCAGTTCATCAGCTATCTCAGAAGTTTCTGTTGTTAGTTGGTTAATCTCTTCGACGTTTTTGCTCATGTCATTTACCACAAGCGCTTGCTCTTCTGTGGCGGTAGCAACCTGTATGTTCATATCGCTAATCTGGCCAATATGTTTGGTGATTTGTTCAAGCGAGCTGTTTGCTTCGTTTGCTTGACCAACTACAGTAGTGCTTTGGTCTTGTCCAGATTGAATGGTCGCGACTGTTTTCGCTGATTGCTCTTGTAGCTTGTCGATCATTTTTTGAATTTCATCAGTGGAAGCGGCAGAGCGACTTGCAAGGTTTCGAACTTCATCGGCAACTACTGCAAATCCTCGACCTTGTTCGCCAGCACGAGCGGCTTCAATCGCAGCGTTTAAGGCTAACAGGTTAGTTTGTTCAGAGATGCTACGAATAGTGTCTAGGATGCTACCAATCGAATCTGTCTGCGTTGCTAATGAACCAATGTCTGAACTGATGTGCTGTATTTCTGTAGACAACGCCGTTACGCCTTGGCGGGCGCGTGCGACCAATCCTGCACCTTGATGGGCTTGTTTATCGGCTTCTTGTGCAGCTCTTGCAGCTTGAGAGGCATTTTCTGCGATGTTTTCTACCGTAGCCCCCATTTCATGAATTGCCGTGGCAATCTGAGTAGTACGATCGCGTTCATTTAGACAGTTAGTGTGCGTCGCCTTGGCTTTCGCTGCGACATCATTTGCGGTGTGAGCTAGCTGACGCGAGTTCTCGGCTACGTTTTCGATGGCGGTACGTACTTTGGTAATAAATTGGTTAAAGTGCTGAGCAATGTCGCTCAGTTCATCTTTGCCATCTAGTTTCATCACGGTGCCAAGGTCAAGTTTGTCACTGGCACTTGAAATGTGTTGCTGAAGATAAGAGACACGGCTATTAAGACGACGTAACATTAGCCAAGCTAAGATAATAGAAGCCGACAATGCTAAGATAATTAAGACAATCATGTTGTTGCGACTGTTTTCGTAATTTACTTGGCTTTGAGCATAACCTTGCTGACCTTGTTCAAGTAAGTCATCAAGTATTTTGTTGACGGCTTTACGCATTACACCATAGCTGTCTGCGTATTTTGTTTTGTATATTTCTTGAGCTGTGGTCAGGTCATTATTTTCTATTGCCGTTAGCATTGGAGCTAGTTCATCGCTTTTGACTTTAGCAAATATATCTATGACCTTTTGTACTTCTGCGCGCATTTTAGGGTTCACTTGAGAATCCAACGCTTGTTTAAGAGCTATATCCATCTCAGGAATATCTTCTGCTCGGGTTTCTTTTACGCGAGTGAGTGCGCCTCGTTTATCCTGCATAGCTGGAATTTCTTGCAGCAAAATAATATCGATACCAACACGCATGCGTGGAATGCGCGAAGCAACTTCCGCAAGAGATCTCATTGGTGCACTGGTGTTTTGGGCAAGCTGTTTTGTTTGTTCTTGCACGCTAGAAAGGCCGCGTAAACCAGCCCAACTGACAAGCAAGAGTACAAGGCAGGGGAGTGCGATCACAGATATAAATTGTGTTTTTAGAGACATTTTGTTGAAGATCACGATGTGTTACCTGCTGATTATTTTTTTGAATGTGGAATTACTGTGAAACTTTAAATCTACTGTCGTTTTACAGGATAGGATGTGCTTCGTTAATTGTACAAGAAAGTATCTTTAATAAATGTTTTTTTACTCTCTGTTATTAGTTTGTCTTATGTTATATCCAATAAATGACACTTTTTAAGTGATAAAAGGATATTTCGTTGAATAGTCAAAGGAGTTTGAATTGAGCAGTACATTTCGGTCTCTATCCAATCCGAATTATCGGCTTTGGTTTGGTGGCGCGGCGATTTCGAATATTGGCGCTTGGTTGCAACGTACTGCTCAGGACTGGATCGTCATTGCTGAGTTGTCGGATAAAAATGCTTCGGCTGTTGGTTTGGTGGTCTTTTTGCAATTCGCCCCGCAAATTCTTTTATTGCCGCTTACAGGTTGGACGGCAGACCGTATGGATCGACGTAAATTACTCTTTATTACTCAATCCTTAATGGCGCTACTGGCTTTAGTGCTGGGCGTGTTGGTTCTGAGTGGACAAGTGGTGTTGTGGCAAGTTTGCGTTTGTGCGTTTGCTTTGGGTTGTGTTGCTGCGTTTGATGCGCCTGCGCGCCACGCCTTTGTGTCTGATATTGTCAGTGAAAAAGAATTATCAAACGCGGTGGGGTTAAACTCGGTGGCGTTTAACTCGGCTCGTTTGGTTGGGCCTGCTATTGCTGGGATATTGATTGCGTTGATCGGCAGCGGTTGGGTATTTATGATCAATGTGTTGTCTTTTATTCCGTTATTAATTGCCCTCCATAAATTCAAAACGCGTCTGCCAGCTGTTGTTTCAGATAACGGCAAAGCAACACCTGATATGGCGAAATTTTTTGATGGTTTTCGTTATATTTGGCAGCATCGAGAAATGGCCGTCATATTGGTAATGTCTTTCTTGATTTGTAGCTTAGGGATGAATTTCTCTGTGTACCTATCTGCGATGACGGTGCATGTATTTCAAGGTCACGCGGATCAATATGGTTTCTTAATTTCAATGATGGCGATTGGTTCTATTTCTGGTGCTATGGTGACAGCGAGCCGTCGCTCTTCGCCGTCATTTCGCTTTATGATTTATGTGGCAGCCATGTTCGCTGTTAGCTGCTTTTTGGTTGCTATCAGTACGTCGTTTTGGGCGTTTGCTGTGCTGCTTATTTTCCTTGGGCTCAGTTTGCAGTTGTTTACCACTTCTACTGCGTCTTACATGCAGGTTACAACGGAAAAACGTTATCGAGGCCGAGTAATGGCTGTGGTTCTGGCAACTGCGTTAGGGAGTACCGCACTAGGCGCGCCTTTGGTTGGTTGGATTGCTGATGTATTTGGTGCCCGATGGGCGATTGGCATGGGCAGTATTTCGGGTATTGTCGCGGCTTCGTTAGGCTTTTGGTTTTTGCGTCGACAGGCTCAAACAGAGTTGAAAAACAAAATGCTTTAGTACGGCGTGAATAACTTAAATAAATTGCAGTCGTCTATAGTGATTATTTAGTGTACTTTTTATAAATAGCATCGCATGAAGTGATTCACTCTTTTGCATAATTCTAAAAATATTGATGGAGAAAGCCATGTCACAGCATCTTGTACTGAGTTTCATTGGAGAAGATCGCCCCGGTCTTGTTGAGCGTTTATCCGATACTATCGCTCGCCATAATGGTAATTGGCTGGAAAGCCGTATGGCACATCTAGCCGATAAATTTGCGGGTATTTTAACCGTGACTGTTCCGTTGGAGCATCAAGAAGCACTGGTTAACGCATTACGTAATTTCGAACAACTTGGTCTGCATGTCACGGTAGAAATGGCAAAACAGAGTGTGACGGAAGGATCGACTTTGTCGCTGTCTGTTGTTGGCAATGATCGTCCCGGCATTGTCAAAGAAGTATCTCAGGTGCTGCATTCCTTGATGGTTAACGTCAAAGAACTCACTACCACTTGCGAACCTGCGCCGATGAGTTCCGATATGCTGTTTAAAACCGACATGGTGTTGGCTGTGCCGAAAGATCTACCTTTATCAGAATTGGAAGCTGCACTAGAAAAAATTAGTAGTGATTTAATAGTGGAGCTATCCGTTAATCAGTTTGCCTAGTTACTTAATTTTTATGACATGTTTGTTGGTTTATAGCGGTTTTTCGTTAAACCGCTTAACCATAAAATCGATTAACAAGCGTAACCGAAAGGGCATGTTATCTCGGTCACGATAGAGCATTTGGCAACCGCGAGGTTGGTTGCTCCACTCAGGTAAAACTTGTTGAAGCTCTCCCGAATCGATCAATGGCTGCGCATGATAATCAGGCATAAAACCGATACCTAAGCCATCTTGTATGGCGCGCGTAAGTAAGCTGATGTCGTCTACTTTTAGGCGAATATTATGGTTTGGTTTATGGGTTTGCATCTCTCCAGAGATCGTGTGTTGCAGCTTCCAGGTGGACATGGGCGAGCACAAAACAGTAGGAAAACCTTCCAAATCACAAGGCGTTTTTAGGCTAGACATGTCTAAACGGGCAGAACCACAAATAACAAAGCGAATGTTCGTTAAGTGTCTGCCAATCCAATGGTCTGCATTATGGTCACCGACACGAAACGCGATGTCGATGGCTTCTTCCTCAATATCGATGTTTTGATTTGAAAGTCGCAAATCCAAATGGATGTCAGGGTATTCGATCAAAAAAGCATTAAAATGCTGAGCTAAAACTTGCACGCCAAAATTCACCGGCGCAGAAATCCGAATAGTACCTTTGGCTTGGGTTTTGTCCTGCAGAAGGCACACAGCAACATCGTCTAATTCCTCAAAAAGAGACGCGCTCCTTTCGAAATATCTTTGCCCAGAATGGGTGAGCTGGACTCTATGAGCGTCACGGTTTAGCAATCTTATTGCCAAGTCTTCTTCTAATTTAGCGACTCGTCGACTCAATGTGGAAAGAGGAATCTCCAATGCCGCCGAAGCTTGTTTAAAACTGCCGTGTTGGGCAACCGCGCAAAAACAACGCATATCATCTAGTGAATAGTTAAATTTCATATTTGGGATCTATTGTCTCAATTTTGTCTATTTATTCCGTATTTAAAATCTATACACTGTGCCTTATATTTTCAAGTTTTCTTTTAATGGAGAAAGATATGAACCGTTCGGCGAGTACTAATGCCGTATTACTATTGTTGCTATGCACGTTTTTCTGGGGAGCGTGTTTTCCTGTGGGTAAGCATGCGTTGGGAGAAGTGCACGCGCTGACTTTGGTCATTTGGCGTTTTGCCATTGCTGCTGTTTGTTTGTTTATTTATGCCAAGTGGAAAAACATGCCAATGCCTAGCTTAACGGCAAAACAATGGGCGTGGGCTATTAGCGTTTCTATCATTGGTGTTGGTGGATTAAACCTGGGTTTGTTTACTGGTTTGGCGCAAACAGATGCCAGCAATGGCGCCTTGATCATGGCGCTTAGTCCATTGGCCACCTCTTTGATTGGCTCTTTGTTGCAACGTAAACTGCCAGCTCGCGGCGCGGTTTTTAGTTTGGTGGTTTGTTTATCCGGTGTGTTGCTGGTGTTAACCAATGGCGAGCTAAAACGCTTGTTGGGTTTTGAGTTTAACCACGGCGATCAAATGATCTTTCTGGGCATGTTGTGCTGGAGCCTTTATACCTATTTAACGCAAGGTGTGAGCCGCTGGATGCCAATGATTCCTTATACTCTGGTTGGTATGTTATCAGGACTAGGTGTGATCTCTTTGGTCACGGCGTTTAGTGCTGAGGTTCACCCTTTGCAAGAGAGTTTGGCGATCAGTGGCAATGTTTTGGGTGACTTACTGTTCATCGGTGTGTTTGGTACTGTTGGTGGTTACTTGTTGTGGATCTCGGGTGTGAAGCAACTCGGTGCTGCGAACGCTTCCTTGTTCTTCAATTTTGTGCCTGTCTTTGCGGCCTTGACGGCATTCGCTTATGGTCAAACTGTAACAAGCTTGCAGCTATTAGGAGTAGCGATTGTGATTGCCGGTTTGTTGCTGCCAAGAGTCGTTAAATGGCAGCAACAGCGTTTTAATCGCCAAGAAGCTACATCGGTTAATTAAACTTTCAATCAGAAAGTAAAAAGTAGAAATTAGAGCGCTTCAATGTTTTCCAAACACCATTCGGCTCTTTCTAAGACGGCATGCTTTTGCGCGTCGTCTTGCTTATCCCAGTTACCGTAAATCATGCCGATACGATGATTCTTCGCAAGGCGTTCTCGATGTTTCACCATAAAGTGCCAATATAGACTGTTTAGCGGGCAAGACTCCGCGCTGGTTTTCTCTTTTACCTTGTAATGGCAATCACCGCAGTAATCGCTCATTTTCTGCATATAGCTGCCGCTCGCCGCATAGGGTTTGGAGGCAATCCAACCACCATCAGCAAATTGACTCATGCCGCGCGTATTAGGTAATTCCACCCATTCCAACGCATCCACGTAAATGCCTAAATACCATTCGTCGACTTGCTGCGGCTGAATTTCGGTTAATAAACAAAAGTTGCCTGTCACCATCAAGCGTTGAATATGATGCGCATAAGCATAATCAAGAGATTGCCCAATAGCGCTAGCGATGCACTTCATTTTGGTTTGTCCGTTCCAGAAATAGCTTGGTAAATCTCGCTCGGCGTTTAGGGCATTTTGTTGTTCATAGTCCGGCATATTGATCCAATACATGCCGCGTACATATTCGCGCCAGCCAAGTATCTGCCGAACGAAACCTTCTATTTGGGCGATGTCGATATTGTCATTTTCTTGATAAGCCGTAATGGCGGCTTTGATAACATGTTTTGGGCTGATCAATTTAGCGTTGAGTGCAAAAGACAAACGCGAATGGTACAAACTCCAACTGTGTGGTGTTTGGTTTGTCATCGCATCTTGGAAACGGCCAAAATTTGGCAGCAAATGCTCGCAGAAAAAGGTGAGTAAATTCAGCGCGTCTTGGCTGGTGACAGGCCAAAGTAAACTGGATTCTGCTTTGCCAAGGGAAGGAATATTGTGACGTTGAATGCGTTCAAGCAAATGTGTCACATCATGCTGAAAACACAAAGGTGTTGGTATATCTGCTAGATCTTTTGCTTTGAGTTTATTGCGATTGGCGCTGTCATAGTTCCATTGACCACCTTCAGGTTTTCTTTCATCGGCCATCAATATGTTAAACCGCTGGCGCATTTTACGGTAAAAATGCTCCATACGAACGGTACTTTTGGCCTGAAAAAAGTTAGGGATTTCGTTAAAGGGTAGTAAGAAGTGCTCGCTATCGACCATGCTAAATATAGGCTTTGAGTCACTAGCGATCAGCTGATGATATTGCTGTAAGACACGATATTCATCGGGACGTTGTAGTTCTACATGATCAATATTATGTAGCTTGGTGAGGCTTAAGATTACTTCTTCTAAGCTTTGGTTTTGAGTGTCATCCAAAGTGAGGTAACACACTTCATGGCCGTTTTCTTTTAAGGCGATAGCAAAGCGTTCTATCGCGAGGAAAAACGCACAGAGCTTTTGAATGTGGTGCTTAACGTAAGTCGCTTCCGGGTACAGTTCTGCGATCAGATACAGAACACCTTGATCTTGTGCTTTAAACCAAGAGTGAGCGGCGTTTAATTGATCGCCAAGAATAATGCGTAACGTATGATATTGAGGTTGGCTTTTTTTCATCATTAATTACTAGATGTCGGGAAAATTGGCCAGTCGGCAGCATCGACCGAATCCAATTGGGTATCAAATATTTGGCCTTGCCATTTATGAATAAAATGCAGGTTTGGGTCGTATTGTTCGGTTTGTTTTTGCAAGTTGAAGTGACGGCCGCCTCTTGGATCAGCTCCTACGCCAGCTATGTATTGCCAATTAGCCCAATTGGAACCGACGCTGTAATCAATCAGTTGTTCTTCAAAGTACGCCGCGCCATAGCGCCAATCGATGCCTAATTCATATATCAAACAGCTAGCGACAATTTGGCGGCCACGATTGCTCATAAAACCAGTTTCATTAAGCTGTTTCATGCAGGCATTCACTAAAGGATAAGGCGTATTGCCCTTGCTCCATTTACGAAAGCGCTCTGCGTAATAACTGCCCTGAGTTTGTTTGCCAGTTACGCCGCCGGGCAAGAAAAGTTGTTTGCCGTAAAGGGTTGCGTACCAATGAAAATACTCGCGCCACAACAGTTCGAAATAAATCCAATACGTCGATTCATTTGCACCATGATCGCGCTCGTAAACGTCGATACTGGCTTTGATTTGCCTGGCTGATAAACTACCTTGTGCTAACCAAGGAGAGAACTTGGTTGAGTTTTCCCAACCGTCTAATTCATTACGAGTTTCTTTATAATGACTTGGTAGATTGGTCGAGAAGTAATCACTTAGTTGATCAACAGCAGCGCGTTCTCCACCAGTAAACACGCTATTGTCTTCTATTTGCTTAAGCTGCCAAGGGCGAATGTGTTGAATGTTGAACGCTGGTACTGGTGGTAGTTTTTGTAATGCAGGCAAGGGGGTTAAAACGTCTAAGTTCTCGATTAAGCGACGGAATTTTGAGAAAGAATCCGGTAACTGCGCTACATCAAATGGTAGCTGGGATGGTGTAAATAAACTCAAACCATGGTCTAGGTGAATACGCACGTCAGTGTATCTGCTTTCGATGCGATTAAGAGTCTGCTGCTCATCCCAACCTCCATGATGATTGCGATATAGGTGGGAGATTGGTATTTCGTTGAGAAGCAAATTCAAGCTGGTGGCCGCATCCATTGAACTGACGAATAAGGTTTGACCTAACGCTTGTAATTGTAGAGCCAAGTCTTGAATGCCTTGGTTTAAAAATCGTCGACGATTTACGGACATGCCTTGTGTTGCATAACGGCTAGGGTGATTGTTATGAGGTTCATCGCAATAAAGGCAGATAAGATAATCCACCTCCTGTACTGCTCTCCATAGCATGTTCTGATCTGCACAACGCAAATCATCCCCGAACCAAACCAATCCTAGTTTCATATAAGTGCTCCCATTTCATCTTCATCATTTGAAGTCTAGTACGTTTTATTCAGGAATTTAGATTGGTTTCAGTCAAGTTCGTTAAACAGGTCCGAAAAGTTAAAGTGATCTAGCAAGGCTGTTACCTTTTGGGGAGAGTATTTTAACTTGCCTGAATACGCATAAAGGACGAGATCTTCCGGTGTCTTTTCAAGCTCGATAGCAACCAGTGTGCCTTGGTGTATTTCTTTTTGGCACGATGGTTCGGCTAAGATCGCCATGCCCAATCCCGCTATAGCGGCTTCTTTTGCCATATTGGCGCTGTTGGCCCGATACTGTGATGTGACATGTACTTTAGTCGAATGTCGGCTGTCTTTGAATATCCATGGCGAACCTTGTAATGCACTGAGGGTCGTGATGCAAGGTAAGGAAGGTAAATTCTGAAATGACAAATGACTATGATGCCGCTCAACAAACTCAGGCGAGGCGACAATGACACTGGGCCAACGAATCAGTTCTTTTGCCACCCAGTCGGAATCCATTAACTCTCCGCGGCCAAACTGCATCACCAAATCGAAACCATCGAGTAAGCCTTGATGTGGAACTAGACCTGTTTCACAGCTTAACTTGAGCTTAGGGTAAAGCGCACAGAAACTAGCAATTTGCTGGGCGATAAAGGGTAAATCCGGCATTAATATACGTAAATGGCCAGAGACCTTGTCACTCTGATCGCTAATGGCTTCGAGCTGATCATCAAGAGAGCGAAGCAGCGGCAAGCTTTGCTCATACAGTGTTTGCCCTGCCTCAGTGGGCGACATTCGTCGAGTGGTGCGTTCTAATAAACGCACGTTTAGTGTTTCTTCAAGCTGGATGATATGGCGGCTGACGGTAGAAGAAGGCTGTCCTAGCTTCTCTGATGCCAGTTTAAAACTGCGCTCCTCAAATACTGTATGAAAGCTAAGTAGCCAAGAGAGTTCTATTTTTTCAATCATAATTATTGCTATAAATGGGATAGTTAATCCAATAGTCCCATATTTATCATTTTAAGATGCTGGTAGATACTGCAGATTCATTTTTTATTATGGAGTGCTCAGTATGTCGAAACGGATTGCCATCGTAGGTGCGGGAGTGGCTGGTTTAGCCTTTGCTACGTTGGCGGCAAAGCAAGGTAACCAAGTCGATATCTTTGAACGTCGCTCCCAAGCGGGCAGCGACCTAGGGGCAGGTGTGACACTTTGGCCAAATGCCATTTTTGTTTTAACTCAAATGGGACTACTGAAGGCGATTCAAAAGGCATCTGGAGAACCTATGACTATGACCCGCTATGATCTAACTACCGGTGTGCAAGGTGAGCTGTCGCTTCGTGGCCTGAACCAATCAGCGGGTTTTAACACACTCACCATATTGCGACGTGATCTAATGGCAATATTGTTTGCCGGTGCTGATCAAGCGGGTGTGCAAATTCATTTTGGTGAAGCGATTAATCTAGACAAGTTGTCTGAATTGGAGAATCAATACGACTGGGTGATTGGTGCTGATGGAAGGATGAGTTCTACACTACGCAAGAAAATCAGTCCTGTCAGTCAGCCTGTTTATCAAGGATTTGTGAATGTAATTGGTATATCGCATTCAAGCCCGATAAGACCACTTAATAGCCAGTCAATTCAAGATTATTGGGGGGATGGGGAACGTTTTGGCATAGTGCCGATTGATGCATCGGCATGCTTTTGGGCAGCAGGTTGGGCGGAAGTTGAGAAACAGCCAAATAGGATGTTCACGCTTTCAGAGCTAGGCGAGCGTTTCAGAGAATGGCCAAGCGAGGTGCTCACTGTGTTACAGCAGGCAGAGCAAAGCAGCTTGCATACCGTTTATGTTCATGACCTTGATCCAATGACATCGTGGTATCGAGGTAAATGCATGGTGATCGGCGATGCGGCTCATGCGGCATTGCCTACATCTGGGCAAGGTGCCTGCCAAGCTTTAGAAGATGCTTGGTGGCTAGCCAAACTTATGCAAGAGGAAGCCACCACAGACCGTCTGTTTGCTCGCTTTCAACAGCAACGTTTGGAGAAAACAGTTGCCATTCAAATGACGGGAAGACATATTGCCCAAGCCATTTTTCATACCCCCGCCAACCAACGTCCTGCTCAAGGCAGTGTAACAGAAGCGTCACTTGATGCGATGGCTGCATTCTGGATGACTGGCTTGGTTTAATTTAGAACCGGTAACCAAGAGCAAGATGAGTCAGGATCAACAAGGCGGCGATTAACATTACTAAGAAGGTCATCACCATGCCGCTTTGTCGATAAATGAGCGGCTCTTTGGGCTGACTTACACCGTAGGCGTGGGACAAGCGACCAAGACACAGCAAAATGCCCATTATGTTTACTAACAATGTAGAGCCCCCCGTACTTTCGTACATCCAAACCAGCAATAAAGCATAGGGAACGTTTTCCGCGAAGTTGCCATGTACGCGAATCGCTCTGGTCAACATGGACTGATCGCCATCACCAATGCCAACCTTGTACTTCATGCGCAATTTGATCACACGAAAACTCAAGAAAATGTAGAGAAAAACCAGTAACGCCGCGTAAATGGGAGTGATCATTGAGAATCCTTACCTTAACTGAAGGTCTGTTATTGTTGTGCACTCAGTGTTGAGAAAATCCTTAATTTTGTCTATGACTTTTTAAGGAAAAACATCTTTCCGATTAAGCCTAGTGATTAAATAGGATTTTTTTATTCGAGAACAAAAAACCATAGTGAAAATAGGGTTATAATAGGTCAAATTTCCCGTTTTACGTTAGAAGGTAGTGATAATTATGAGTCTTCCAAATTGCCCAAAATGCGATTCCGCTTACGTGTATGAAGATCAAGCTATGTTGATTTGCCCAGAGTGCGCGCACGAATGGAACCCTAATGAAGCTGTAGTAGACGAAAATGCGCTCATTATCAAAGACATGGGAGGCAACTTACTGCAAGAAGGCGATAAAGTTACTTTGGCGAAAGACCTTAAAGTAAAAGGCTCTTCTCAAGTGCTAAAAATTGGCACCAAAGCGACTATTAAGCGCCTTGTAGATGGCGACCACGACATAGATTGTAAATTGGATGGCGGCGGCGAAATGATGTTGAAATCTCAGTTCGTGAAGAAATCTTCTGTTTAAGCCTGATTGATCTGTTATAAAAGATCAGAACAATGACATTAAAAGCAGAGAAGAAAATTGTCTTTTTCTCTGCTTTTTTATTGGCTATATGTAATTGAAAAGGTACTCGTTAGTATTTATTTAAGATCTTCGCTTTAAAGACATAACTACCAAATGGTACCAATGACGCAACAAATCCTATCAAGGCGTGTTTTGACGACACCCCATATCGAGACACACTTAACATCAAAAGAATGTTAAACAAAATAAACAACCCACCATGAATCGGGCCAATAACGCTCACATACTCTGGCATGTCCATCAGGCGTTTTAATGGCACAGCAATGAAGAGCAGCAATAGAAGCGATGTGCCTTCTAAAATGGAGATAAAACGTAACATTTTCATACTATGTCTCTTTTGTTGAAGTGTGTTGAAAGAATGTATTCAGCCCTAATAAGACCCCAGAATAGCATTTTAATTTCATCATAAGGTCGGTTATTTAAGGTGTGGAATAATGCTGGCAGAGTCATTAAGCGTGAGAATCTATACAGTATGTTTTTTTCTATCCAAGCCTTAGTGCCATCACTGCTTTTTCAACACCTTTGTCATTCATTCTGTGTATCACTTCAAAATCATGCTTTAAATACAGATCGATATTGTGTTGTTCGCATTGCAGATAAAGGTCTGGAATACCTAGGTTTTTAGCATGATTGAGCGTGTGTTGAAGAATTAGGCAGGAATAACCTTGCCCACGTTTATCAGCTGGAACGAAAACACCACCGAGCCAATGCTTGTAATTGGGAAAATCAGGATGTTCATGGAACTTCAGTTCTGCCACCGCAAGCAGCTCGTCATGGTCATGCAAGACAAAAGAGATGGGGGGCGCGGCTCTACTTTCCGCCATCACCGTGACTTTTATTGCAATATCCTCTAGCGATCTGTTGGGCGTTAAACGTCCCCACTCATTGAAATACCACTGAGCAATGGTTGGAATGAAGTGTTTTTGATCGGCTAAAAATGAGACTTTCATCATTGTCCTTAAAAGAATAATGGTATTGAATGATATAAAGAGTATTACCATCAATCGTATAGATTAAATAATGTTCTGTACCTATTCATCTTTATTTAGCCCAATCATTTATGGATTGCCGTAAATCAAAAACAAAAAACCGACTCTCAGTGTTACCTGATGTCGGTTTTAGTCTTTATAGTGTTCGTTTTAAATTAGATGTTATTTTTTGGTTTTACAAGTTGAAAAACCAAAAGGTAGATAAGCTGGGCAGATGCTAAATACGCCTGTGGCAAGCAGCACAATGCCGATTACACCCCACCATGAATTGAAATATACACCGATTGCGATGACGACGGCGCCCATTGCGATTCTGACCACTCTATCTGTTGTACCTACGTTATAAATCATCGTCTTCTCCTGTTTTTGTTGCCTTAAGTCGTGCGACGAAAAGCGGTATTGCTTATGCACTAGAGTGCAATCGGGAAGATTGGCGTTTTTTAAACGAGGTTTGCGGAGCGTGTTTGCCAATATCACCTTTCTTAGTGTTGCATCGACCATACGCCCTGTTGATGGTTTAAGCTAAGGCTTTAGGCATTGTTTGATTGTTTTTTGATCTGTGTGCTGATTTAGCAACAAATTCCATTATTGATATAAAACGGTCATTTCTTATTTTCAGCCCACTTAAGCAAGGCGTCTAAAGCAGGGCAAAGCTCCTGTCCCCAATCCGTTAAACTGTATTCTACTTTGGGCGGTACTTGATGATAGATAGTACGCTTTATTACCCCGTCTACTTCCATCTGACGAAGCTGTTGGATTAGCATTTTTTGTGTGATTGCTGGAATAGCTTTCTCTAATTCAGAGAAGCGTTTTACTTGTCCGCCAAAGAGGTGAAAGAGTATTACTAACTTCCATTTACCTTCTAGAATTTTTAGTACTTGCTCTACGCCATTAGCCGCTGAAATTGGCGTCCATTTTTTTGTCATTTTTTTTATGGCCTTAGCCCTTATGAGATCAAAAACTTACTTCAGAGTAAGTACCCTACTTTTTTGTCGGTTCTTGTTTTCCAGATAGCTTAACGCCATTCTTTTCAGACAGCAATTTGGCGTGTTTTAAGAAAATGATTTTAAGTAGAGGTGTTTTATGATGACTATTGATCTTCCAAGACCAATCGCAAACTATTTCCAAGCAGATAAAGGGAATAGTGAGGCAATTGTTGCCTGTTTTTCCGATGAGGCAGTGGTAAAAGATGAAGGGCAGACTCATACGGGGCTGGACGCAATTAAACAGTGGAAAGTGAATGCATCGACGAAATATACCTATACGGTTGAACCGCAGTCATTAAGCGAAAGCGCAGAGCAAACGATAGTCACGGGTTTAGTGACAGGGAACTTTCCTGGGAGCCCTGTGAATCTTCAATACGCTTTCACGCTGGATGGCGACAAAATCACGGCACTGGAGATCTCCTTATGAGTTTTGATCTTGAATTAAATGGGCGTATAGCTTTGGTTACTGGCGGAACTAAGGGCTTGGGAGCGGCAGTCGTTGAGTCGTTACATGGCGCGGGAGTCAGTGTTATTGCAGTTGCTCGGTCTGTACCTAAAGAGGTTACAGAAGGTATTTCATACATCAAGGGTGATTTGCTAAGCGCTGTCGGTTGTACTGCCGTTGTAAACACCGTATTAGATAAGTTTGGTGGTGTTGATATTGTTGTCAATGTGCTGGGCGGCTCAAGCGCTCCCAGTGGCGGTTTTGCGGCGCTTGATGAGCAAGAGTGGGAAAACGCATTGAGTCAAAATTTACTGTCTGCGGTACGCATTGATAGGGGATTATTGCCCTCAATGATAACAAAAGGCTCAGGTGTTATTGTTCATGTCACATCGATACAGAACAAACTTCCTTTGCCTGAATCGACCACCGCTTATGCCGCAGCGAAAGCGGCGTTATCCACTTACAGTAAAAGCTTATCGAAAGAAGTGGCACCAAAAGGCATTCGCGTTGTGCGTGTATCGCCTGGTTGGATAGAAACAGAAGCATCGGTTCGACTTGCTGAGCGGCTTGCGGATCATGCCGGTACAGATTATGAAGGAGGTAAAAAGATTATTATGGAAGCGCTCGGCGGCATTCCTTTAGGGCGTCCAGCACAACCTTCGGAAGTGGCGGATTTAATCACTTTTCTAGTGTCAGCGAGAGCGTCCTCTATCACAGGTACGGAATACATTATTGATGGCGGCACCGTACCTACGGCCTAAAAGCTTTGCTCATCATTTTTACTTAAGGCGAAACAAAAAACGCCCTTTTGATCGATAGGGCGTTTTCTCATACGCTTGAAAGTCTTCTAAGCTAATCAATACGGCTGATTTGCCGCCCTGACGAGTAATGAGAACAGGCTTATGATCGTTATTTACTTTATCAAAGGTGCTAGCAATATTGGCTCTAAAAGCTGAGTAACTTAGCGTATCCATATTTTACTCCTGCACGTCAGTGTTTAATTTTTCCGTACGCAAAGATTTTTTTGCATGTCTTACTGGCTGTGAAGAGTCGGTGACATTCTTCTGTTGAATCTGCCACGCATCGACTCGTTTTATAGCAACGGCATTGGTTTCAGCCTGTGTGCCTTCCTCTTCAAGGAAATCATCAAAGGAAGAACCTATGTGTTTGTTAGTCATTTTTGGGCTCCTCTTCTATTAGGTCTAACGCGGAGGCCAGTTCTACATAGTCTTTATAAAATTTGGGTAATATTTTATCGAAACCATATTGGTGATATATGAAGTCTAGCCATACCATTCCTTGATTATCATCATTATTTTTTTCAGTAATAAATTGTTTTTGGCGTATCTCCATAGGAGATTCTTGTGGTCTACTTTTATCAGCTAACATACCTGAAAGATCTGTCTCATCACTTTTAAAATGTTTTGCAAAGAATTGCTGAAAATAGCTAGTTAGGTTGAATGTATAAATTCTGTTTTTATAGCCATGAGTTATAGGGTTGCAATATTTTAGAAAAGTTGGAGCATAGGCATCGGGATTGATGTGTGTTTTAAAATAAGCTTGGTTGGAACTAAATCGATACTTTAAATAGTGTACAAGCTTTTTATCGTTGCCAGCATCATCTTTGTATGTAAATGACTGTCGAACTATTTTGTGAAATTTTTCAACATCTTCTTCGTAAAAACACAGCAGTGTCGTCAGCATCAAAATATCAATCTTTGAGCCGCTAGGCATATTGGATATGGTTGCCACAACGCGATCTGCAATTTGAATCGCGGTTCTGGGTGGCATGTTAAAGGCATCTAAAATTACGGAAATATTACTTAGTGTGACCTTTGCATTTTCGTTTGAAGGGAGGATTTGAATCCCCGCGCTTGTTAAGTACTCGCCCGATAATTTGCTGATGTCGGTATGCACTTCCAAAAAGCTTTTTAGGTCTGGCGCTTTAAGACTAAAGCGGCTATTGAAGAATCGGCCAAGGTAAATGCGAGCATTGAACCCTTCCCCGTAAATGGCTTTTACGGCATGTTGCAGTTGCTCTGTGTCTGTGGCGACCACAAAGACAATGCCTTTGATATCAAAGATATGCTTGATGGTTTCGAGCATTTCGACCGCGTAACTAGGACGGCAACGATCTAATTCATCAATAAAAATAAAGGCAGGATATGCCAGTTCTTGTGTTTCAGTAACCGTTTTAACCCAATTTGCCACATGAACTTTTAAGTCATCAATGGCTTTCTTTTTTCCATCATGCTCATCAATTAGCTGTTTCACCATTGTTGAAGCTAACTCGCTTAGGTCGATGGGATTCCCTTCGCTATCCTTAGCGTCTTTCAGTTCTGAGTCATCGTCAGCTTGCAAAAATGCTGCGAGATCCATATCCAAGTAGCGTTTTGCCATGCTTCGTGCAAAGCCGGGAGCGGCCGCTTTTAGAAGCCCTAATGCTTTTTTCGGAAGTTGAAACTTTGGACTGCTCTCAGGCATACCAGCTTGTTCTCTAAGCTGTTTGATAATGGACGAAATCGCCGTCATCAACGGATCGTCAGAGTAGTCTTGTTGCCATGCATCGATATAGACAACAGGGAAATGCGCTTTTAGATCGTGCGACCAGCGTTTAAGAAAGTAGGTTTTACCAGAACCCCATTCAGAGTTCAGGTTGAGAACATAATTACGCTTTTGATCGTCTTTCTCTCTCGTCTCATCAAAGCCTTGTCCGACCAGAAACTGCGTTAAAAACGTAGCGTATTTGGCTCGATTCAATGTGTCTTTCGGAAAAGACTCTCCGTCAAACTCCAGTTTTTCCGACCAATCTAAATAAGTATTTTTTTGCATTGTAAGGCGTCCTTGCGGCAACGGTTAAAAGGGAGCTGCTAGTAGTGATAACGACACTGAACGATAAACAATTGGTTATCATCGACTTTATAGACAAGTCTGTGTTCTCGATCTATACGGCGTGACCAATAGCCAGACCAGTTATGTTTTAGTGGTTCTGGGTCACCAAGTCCTTCAAAAGGTTGTCGAGTGACGTCTTTGATTAATGTATTTATGCGTTTTAACGTCTTCTTATCTTTCTGTTGCCAGTAGAGATAATCTTCCCATGCATTTTCAGCCCAAGATAAAATCATTCCTCAATCAGTTCCCTTATCTGTGTTTTGCCTGCTTCCACTTCGGCAATGGCTTCGTTTAAACGAAAAGCATTTTTTGGACTTGCCATCAAATAGGCTGTTTCTTCATAGGCCTGGAAATCTTCTAAACTAATAAGTACGGCAGGCTTGCCTCCCTGACGAGTAATGAGAACGGGCTTGTGATCGTCATTCACTTTATCAAGAGTGCTGGCAAGATTGGTTCTAAATGCTGAGTAACTTAACGTATCCATAATATACTCCTTCAAGTAAGTACCTAAAATTGTACTTGTACTTGTTTTTGTACGCAATGCTTTGTTTAAAATTTAAGCACAGTACTAAAAACTCACGCCGAGCGGTTTTACGCGCTTGCACGTAGAGCGAGGCGGGAAATTTTTTCTGACTAACCAACAAAAAACCGCCATCTCGCTAAGCCAGATGGCGGTTTGTGTGGTCGGTTCGGGTGTTGCTGAAGACAGGTTATCCCCGTTGCCTAGTTACGAATCAAGTAATCAAATGCACCAAGGGCTGCTGTTGCGCCAGATCCCATGGATATGATGATCTGTTTGTATGGCGTTGTAGTAACGTCACCGGCAGCAAAGACGCCAGGAATAGAAGTCTCTCCGTGAGCGTTGATCACGATTTCGCCTCTGTTCGTCAATTCCAATGTGTCTTTTAAGAACTCGCTGTTTGGTACTAAGCCGATTTGTACGAAGATACCAGCAACGTCTACAAGGTGTGATTCGTCGGTTAGGCGATCTGTGTATTTTAGGCCAATAACACGCTGACCATCACCGATTACTTCGGTTGTCATGGCGTTCTTGATGATGGTGACATTTGGCAAGGATTGCGCTTTTTTAACCAAAACATCATCAGCACGTAAGATGTCACTAAATTCCAGTACAGTCACGTGCTCTGTGATGCCAGCAAGGTCGATTGCTGCTTCAATACCTGAGTTACCACCACCAATCACAGCGGTTTTCTTGCCTTTGAACAATGGACCGTCACAATGTGGGCAGTAAGCTACGCCTTTGTTACGGTATTCTTGTTCGCCCGGGACGTTCATTTCTCTCCAGCGAGCGCCAGTGGCTAATACGACGGATTTACTTTTCAGGATCGCGCCGTTTTCTAATTCCACTTCGATGAATTCTTTCTTCTCTAGACGAACGGCTTTTTGCAGTTTCATCAGGTCAACATCGTAATCCAATACATGCTGTTCAAGGCCCGCGACCAATTTTGGTCCGTCTGTGGCTTTCATTGAAATGAAGTTTTCAATCGCCATGGTGTCACTGACTTGTCCACCAAAACGTTCAGCAACGACGCCAGTGCGGATGCCTTTACGAGCTGCGTAAATAGCAGCGGCTGCGCCTGCTGGACCACCACCAACGACTAGCATGTCGTAAGGCGCTTTTTCGGCTAGTTCTGCAGCTTGTTTGTCTGCAGCGCCGGTGTCTACTTTGTTGACGATTTCTGCCAATGTCATGCGACCCTGGCCAAATAACTCGCCATTAAGGTACACAGAAGGCACGGCCATGATGTTACGTTCGTTCACTTCGTCTTGGAACAAAGAACCATCGATCATGGTCGCTGTAATGTTAGGGTTCAAAACCGCCATTAAGTTGACGGCTTGCACAACGTCTGGACAGTTGTGGCAAGAGAGGGAAATGTACACCTCAAAATTCAATTTAGAGTCTAGAGACTTAATTTGCTCTAGTGTCTCTTGTGCGGCTTTAGATGGATGACCGCCAGCTTGTAATAGTGCCAATACGAGAGAAGTAAACTCGTGGCCCATAGGAATGCCAGCAAAACGCACACGTGCTGCTTCGCCTTTTGGCGCGATGGCCATTTGTGGCGCACGACCTTGTGAGTTTGTATCAACCGTTAGGGTGATTTTGTCGTTTTTTAGCTCAGTGATTTCATGAGCCAATTCAAGTAATTCTTCTGATTTTGCTGAACCGTTTGTGGACACAGTAATTTCAATCGGATTAACGATATTTTGCAGGTATGTGCCCAACTGCTGTTTTAAGTTTGCTTCTAACATGATGATGAAACCTGTGTTTGATTGAGTGATTTACTGTGCTGAGAGTAAAAAGGGGTCAGGTGTGACCCCTTTATCGTTCTTTGTTCGACAGTTTAGATTTTGCCAACTAGGTCTAGAGAAGGTGTCAATGTTGCTTCGCCTTCTTTCCATTTTGCTGGGCAAACTTCACCTGGGTGAGCGGCTACGTATTGCGCTGCTTTTACTTTGCGAAGTAGGTCTTGTGCGTCACGGCCAATACCTTCAGCAGTGATTTCCATTGCTTGGATAGTGCCTTGTGGATCAATCAAGAAAGTCGCGCGGTCTGCAAGACCTTGGCCTTCACGCATTACGCCGAAGTTGTTAGTGATGTTGCCTGCTTGATCGCCAACCATGTAGTACTGGATTTTGCCGATTGTTTCAGAGCTTGCGTGCCATGCTTTGTGAGTGAAGTGAGTGTCTGTAGAGACAGAGAACACTTCTACGCCGCGAGATTGGAGTTCAGCATAGTTGTCAGCAACATCACCAAGCTCAGTTGGGCAAACGAAAGTGAAGTCAGCTGGGTAGAAGAAGAATACAGCCCATTTGCCTAATACATCTTTTTCAGAAATCTCTAGGAATTCGCCGTTTTTGAAAGCTGTTGCATTGAATGGTTTGATTTGAGTGTTGATCATTGTGTTTCTCCTAATGTGTGTTTGAGTGCGTTACCAACAGAACTCATATTAGGGAAAGTGACTTGATAGGTAAAATTGTTAATAACTAAAGTTGTAATTGTTAAAAACTATTTAGAGATTAGATCTTTCTCTCTATCGGGATATTGTTGTCGAATGGACACAATTTGAGAGCGAAGGTTTTTAAGAATGGGGACTAAATTTGGGTCAAAATGGCTACCTGAGTTTTCTTCAATGTAGGTAAGGGAGTCGTCTAGTGTCCATGGTTCTTTATAAGGACGTTTTGACATCAATGCATCTAGTACATCAGCAATAGCAACAATACGTCCTTCTAATGGTATTTCTTCTCCTTTTAAGCCATTAGGATAACCACTTCCATCCCATTTTTCATGATGGGTGAGAGCGATGGTTTTTGCTATCTGTAGCATTGGGTCGTCATCTTCTGAAAAAATTTCACCACCATAGACTGTGTGAAGTTTCATCTTTTCCCATTCTTCTGGTGTCAGCTTTCCGGGTTTTAAAAGAATGGCGTCAGATATGCCGATTTTGCCAACATCGTGCATTGGGGCAGCTTGGAAAATTTGATTAACCCACTCTTCATTCCCACTATATTCTTGTGCAATCATACGAGCATAGTGACTCATGCGAATAACATGAGCGCCAGTTTCATTGTCTTTGAACTCTACGGCACGACCAAGATGATGAATGATGCGGAGTTGGCTGGCTTGCAGTGCTTTGGTGCGCTCGTCTACTTTTTTCTGTAATTGTCTGTTTTGATCGTATAGCGCAAGATGGGTACGGACTCTTGCTCGCACAATAGGCGGACTAATAGGTTTGATAATGTAGTCTACAGCGCCTAAGGAAAGCCCTTTCTCTTCATCTTTTATGTCGTGTTTGGCTGTTACGAAAATGACCGGAATATTGGCCGTTACGGGATTACTTTTTAATCGCTCACAGACATCGTATCCATCCATTTCAGGCATCATAACGTCTAGCAATATAAGGTCTGGGCGTGGCGATAAAGAAGCAATAGACAATGCTTTCATACCATTTAATGCAACTTTGATTGTGTATTCATCAGACAAGGATGCAACTAATACGTCAATGTTTTCTGGCGTATCATCAACGATCAAAACCGTTAATTTGTCTAACGGCTGTTCAGTTTTCGATTGTTTAAACGTCGTTTCTGTCATTGTGTCTACTGCTCAAAGTTTTCAAGATTAATACTAAGACTTTTGAAGTGCTTCGCTGCCTGCTCAAAGTCATAAAGTTTTAGGGCCGAGATGACTTTCACCATACTTTTATTAGCATTTTTGTCGGTGATATTTGGAAGCAATTTCTGCGCGAGAAAAAGTGCTTCAACAACATTTTTATCGATATAAGTAGCTAATATCTTTATGTTATTTCTAAATTCACTTAGCTCCATAGACGATGTTGTTAGGATCTCTTTCTCTGAATTTACATTATTGACCGCATGCCACGCTCTAAGGTCGTTAAATATGATATTCAAATCATGTTCTACGGATATCAGTATAGGCGTTATATTGATATTTTCTTCTTCGAAAGCTTTTTCCAGTTTGGCTGCAGATGCTGCTAGTTCAATCATGCCTAGTGTCGCTGCGGTTCCCTTTAGTGTGTGTGCCAGTCTAGTGGCTAATACGAGATCATTTGTTTTTATAGCTGTGTTACATTCATCGATGAAGGAAGTTTGTGTTTCCAGAAAACGCTTTAATAATCGGCTGTAAAGTGGTTTTGTAAGTGTTCTCAGCAAGCCTAATTCAGTATCAATATGAATGCTGTCTGGTAGTTCTATCTTGCTTGTATTGTTTTGCAAGGCCGTGGTTAAAGCGGTGCTGCTGTTGTTTGTGCTGGTTTTGACCCAAGTGCGCAAAGTATTAAACATGGTTTCAAAATGAATGGGTTTGGCGATGTGATCATTCATGCCAGATGCTTTTGCATATTTGATGTCTTCCGGCATGACATTGGCGGTCATAGCGATAATAGGAATGTCTTTATATTGCGTCATGGCTCGTATTTTCTGAGTCGCGGTATAACCGTCCATTATCGGCATTTGGCAGTCCATTAAAATACAATCAAAGTCATCAGATCCTAGTAAGTCTATTGCCTCTTGACCATTTTTCGCAGAGGTAAAAAGAATGCCACTGCGCGATAGTAATTCCTCGGCCAATTCTAGATTGATTTCGTTGTCTTCAACCAATAAAACTTTTGCTCCTGCGAGCTCATAGGAGAATGAAATGTCGTTGCTATTGTTCCTATGGTCTATTAGAGAAACTGATTCAGGACCACATAACTGTATGATTTGATCGAATAGACTTGAGGTGGTAACGGGCTTAGTCAAATAGGCTGAAATGGGTAAACCAGATCCGGCTTTTCGAGCGTCATCTTGTCGATGAGCGGTTACCATGATAATGGTTAGAGTCGTATCGTCGCGGGTTTCAGCAAGGATGGCTTTACATGTGTCTATGCCATCAAGTTCAGGCATTTTCCAATCAATTAGCATCAGTGGATAAGGCTGCGAGCTGGCTTTTAATGAAGCAATATATTGAATTGCTTCGTGTCCACTGCTGCAGGCATGACAGCTAAGCCCGAGCGCTTCTACGCTAGCTTTTAATACGTCTCTTGCGCTGTTGTTGTCATCAACGACCATGACTTGGCTTAAATTGGTATGGCTGTTTAAGGCGTATTGAGAAGGCACATTTTCGGCTGCCTGAAGATTTATTGTAAAGTGAAAGGTACTTCCTTTATTCTCTTCACTTTCTACCCAAATATCCCCACCCATTAGCTGAATAAGTCGTTTTGATATGGCAAGCCCAAGACCTGTGCCGCCGAAGCGCCGTGTGGTTGATGTATCGGCTTGAGAAAAAGATTGGAAGAGATTGTTTTGCTTGTCTTTACTGATGCCTATTCCAGTGTCTTGAACCGAGAAGTGGATAATGTTTTCATCCTGATTATTTTTTGAATACGCGGCGCGGATGATTATTTCACCTTGTTGAGTGAACTTAACCGCATTATTGCCGAGATTAAGCAAAATCTGTCGTAGTCTGGTGGGATCTCCAATGACTTGCTGAGGCACTTCAGCATCAATATCTATAATCAGCTCTAGGCCTTTTTCTTCTATTTTTAGCTCCAGTACGTGCGCTACCTTGTGGATCAAGCTAGGTAGCATGAAAGGCACGTTCTCAATGTCCATTTTACGCGCTTCAATTTTTGAAAAGTCTAAAATGTCATTAATAATGTTGAGAAGTGATTCGGCAGAATGACTGACTTTTTCGATATAACCACGTTGTTTATCATTTAAAGGTGTTTGCAGTGCTAAAGACGACATACCAATAATGGAATTCATTGGTGTACGGATCTCATGACTCATATTGGCAAGGAATTCGCTTTTTGCTTGGTTGGCATTTTCTGCCGCTTCTTTTGCTGTTTGCAGTTCCGCTGTTTGCAATGCAATGTCATTTTCGAGTTTGACTTTATATTGGGCTAATGACTGCTGTGACATGAATTTTTCTGTCACGTCTCGCCAGGAGATAATAGTGGCAGGATGGTTATTAAAAGAAATCGATAGAATAGTCATATCTGCGTAGATCAGCTCGCCATCATGGCGCTGGAAAACCCATTCAGTTCTAGTGTTTCCACATAACCTTACTTGTTCAAAATGGCTATTTAAACTTGATGACGAAAGCACGCCATTGGTTTGTTTTTCTGGAGAAATGTCACACATTTCTGAGCCTAATAAGGCTTCTTTTGTTGGGTATTGAAGTGCTTTAACCGCGGCGTTATTGCATTCCACCATTTTTTGATTCATTAGAATCCATACAGGGTCTGGTGTGATTTCAAACATCGAGCGGAAACGTTCTTCACTCTCTATAAAACCAGAAAGTTGTCGAGTGACTTTACGAGAAATAGCCCAGGCTAATAGCAATAATATGGTGATAGATATGCCACTAATCCAAAGAATACGAGTTTTAACTTCCGTTAATTGATCTTCGATTTTTTGCTCTAAGTTTTTTGAATTAAGTTGAACGAATTCGCCAATTTGATCCATTAATCTTGGTAAGGGTAAAAATGTTATTTCTAATAAGTTGATGAGTTCAATTTTTTCTTCCTCAAGAGAAATGTGTTCTATTCGCTCTTCAAAAAGACCGCTTTGCCCCAATTTTATGACCTGTTCCGTATTATCAAAAAAGTATCCTTCACCAAAAAGTGTATTACCTAAAGCGTTTCTTTCTTGTTGTAATTTTTTGGCCGTTTCTGGATGGATCTTTGCTGACTCTGCAATAACGTAATCGAGGCGATCTAGAGAAGACTTGATTTGATTATCTTTGAGGTCTGTAATGACGCTCAATGAATTTGAGACAATCATGACATTGAGCGCAACTTCAAGCGTGCTAATGTCTTCCATAGCGGTATTTAGGGCGGACTCAAGGCGTGATAAGCGTAACTTTAAATATTCTCTCGCAAGTTCATCTCTTTTTTCATAAGGAGAAGTGTTGTATTGGTAGATTAGAAAGTTTTCTTGTAAACGATTTTGACCTGTTATGGCGTAAGTTAAACTTTTTAATTGATTTAAGTGACTTAGGGCTTCGTTTTTATAGTTGAGTTGTTCCTCATCTAAAAAATGGCGAGATCGGCGGTTGTACCAGTCAGTAATTAGCTTTGTTGTGTCTAATATTGTTTGTCCTCGGTCTACTAATTGCGAACTGAAAATTTGTGTTTGTGCATCATTAGATTCTGATTCAAGTGTAGCAATAGCTTGGTAATAAAGGTCGATATTATATTTGTTATTTGCTGTGGGATCTGAGCCTTCAAACAATGCCTGGCGAAGTTGGCTGCGGTAGGCTGGAACTATCTCTCTCAATTCTGCGGACGCATTTAATAATTTTGTTTGCTGTGTTCTTAGGTCCAATCTTTGTTTTGTGAGTTCTTGTAGGGTAATGGTTAATATTGTTGCGCCGATGATTGATGATATTAAGGCAACGAAGGCTAAGAGCCACACCAAAGGAGAGATGGATAAGTGATGTCGATCTAATGTCATCATAATGTGAATCTACTAAGTTTCTCGTTTAATAACTGGTCACTGTATGTCAGCGTAAGATAATTCTTGTAATACACCATTGGTAATAAGTTGCACCCAAATATGTCGTTTTTTGATGTTTAAAACATACAGTTCGTTTTGTTCCTGAGAGTCATAATTATCCCTCGCAAGTTTTTTTAAGCTGTCTTCAATTTCTTTGCTGGTAGGAATGTCTTTTAATGGCAAAAGAGCTTGTCCAACAATGAGAGCATTAATGTAACCTTCCAATTGCATTGTTGTTGGAGGAGCCATGTCTCCAAAGCGAACCATGTCTTTTCTCAGTTGTTTGATGATTGGCGATTTCCAATTATTTAGCGAAGGGGTTGTTTGAGTCATTAATATCTTTGCCTTAGTGTCGCTAATTTGTGCTTGTAATGCCTCCAATCCCGTAAATGAAAAAGCAGCAAACAGTGGTGAGATGTCAAAGGCCTCAAGCTGCTTAATAAAGTTGGCGCTTGTGTCATAAGTGCTGATCATGATAATGGCTTTTGGTATCGGAAAAACACCTAAGACATCTGCAACCGAATTACTTACTTCGCTACTATTTCGTTGATGTCGAATCTGCAATATTGACGCTGGATCTTTGAGTCCAGCGCCAGTTAAAGCTTCTATTGTGCTGGCTAATCCTGCATCGCCGTAACTGTCCTTCTGTGCAAAAATCGCAATTTCATTCGGCTTTATACCTAAATCATTTACCAGTATGTTGATTAAATAACGGGCTTCTTCTGTGTAGCTTGCCCGAGTGTTAAAAATGAAGGGTGACGACCTCTCGGCTCGAATAGATTGTGCACCAGTGAAAGGCTGAATAAGTGGTATATCGTTTTTTGATAAAACATCAAGAGATGCAAGGTTGGTTGGTGTTCCAACGCTGCCTAACATTGCTTTTACCCCATAATCCTTGATTAGAGTAGTGACTTGGGAAGGCGTTCGACTTGGCTCATAGCCATCGTCTAAGGGAACTAATAAAAGTTGATAGTTCAGTTTCTTGCTGTCATTGATACGTTTAAAGCCTAACTCTATGCCGCGAATCACCTGAGTTCCCGTAAAGGCATTTGGACCTGTTAATGGACCAGTAAAACCAAAACGTAACTCGGATGAATAGGCTTTTTCACCCAATAAAAAAAGCGACAGAGTTAGGCAAACAAGGACTCTTAATATCATAAACAGACTCAATCCCGCCGATACGATAGGCAAAGTAGTGAGTTATCAGTCTAAGATAAAAATACAGGAATGAAATGTAAGTTTGGTAAGTAAATGTCAAAGCTGGTTACCCAGCTTTGTATTGATAAGAAAATATTAACGCCACTGAGTAAGTCGAGCCATTTGCAAATGGCGTTCTTGCTCGGCCTGATCGACAGTGATGGGAGTGAACTGGATAATATCGCCCGGCTTTTGTTGGGCAAGAATGCCACCGCCAACACGGGTTACGCAGCCCATTTTCGGGTAGCCACCGATGGTTTGCCTATCTTGCAATAAGACAATCGGTTGGCCATCTTTTGGAACTTGAATCGCACCATAAGCAATGCCTTCCGAAATAATTCCTTTCAGGTCGCTGTGTACTTCTTTGCCTTCCAAGCGATAGCCCATGCGGTCTGAGTTGGACGATACTGTGTAATCGCTAGAGAAAAAGTTGGCGCGATCTAACGAGGAAAAAGACTGATACTGATAACCTAAAATGACCGGTATTTCTTTGTTGCCATAATTTGGAATCGCTAAGCGAGGCACTGATCTTTTTTCATGGCCCGAGAAAGCTTGATAGGCTAATAGATCGCCTTTTTGCAGTTTGTCACCTTTGCCAGTGAGTCCGCCAATTTTTTCACGCACCACCGTGGCAACACTGCCTAGCGTCGGCTCGCAGTGAAAACCGCCTTTTACTGCGAGGTAAGCTCGCAAGCCCCAAACTGGCTGGTGGAAGGCTAATACATCGCCTTTTTTAATGGCGTAGGTTTGCCAAGGCGTGATGCTTTTGTCGTTCAGCGTTGCTGCAAGATCCGCTCCGGTGATGGCGATGCTGGTATCGGCTTGCGCTTCTAATATGAACATGCCAAAGGTGATTTCGATCTCTGGGCTATTACTGTCGTTATCGAGTAGAGCGTTGGCCCAACGAAAGGCAACTTCATCCATCGGTCCGCCAGTGGTTAGGCCAATAGATTGATGACCGTGGCGACCCAAGTCTTGAATCAGCGCCAACAAGCCGGTTTTGATTACTTTAAAAGCCATCGAGCTGACCTCCTAGTACTAAGAATTCATCCCGAGAAATAGGCTCGAATCGCACCGAATCTCCCATGGCGATTAGTGCGAGATTCTTGCTGCCCCAATCAATCAAATTGACCGGAGTGCGACCGATAATTTGCCATCCACCTGGTGTCACGCTTGGATAAACCGCCGTTTGATTTTCTGCTAACGCCACGCTGCCAACGGGAACTTTTAAGCGCGGCGTGGTTTTTCTTGGCACATGAAGTTCATCGGGTGTATTACCCAAGAAAGCAAACCCCGGCGTAAAACCAATGGCGTAGGCTCGATAGGTTGTCTCTTGGTGACGTTTAATCACTTCGTCTATGCTCAACTTGCAATGACTAGCAACGTCTTCGATATCTGGCCCTACTTCCTTGCCGTAATACACCGGAATGACGACTTCACGCTGATCTTTGACTGAAAAGTCATTAGGATCAATAGTTTCTATGGTCTGGCGAATGGTTTTAAAAATCGCAAAGCGGTCATAATGATCGTCATCAAATACCACCAAAAGCGTGGTGTAGGATGGCACCAAGTCCACAATCCCCGCCAGCTTCACCAAGTGTTGTGTGACTTGAGCAATGTAATTGGAGGTCGCTTCGCTAATCACCTGACTAAAGGTCAATAAGCAGGCCTGATTACTGACCATTTCTATGTTCGGGAAATCTTCATGGCTCATAATTTATTTCGCGTTTTTCTTACTTGGCTGATTAAGATTTAGTCGATCAACCAGAGTCCGAATGCGTGTAACAGCATCCACCGCATGAGCACCATCGCCATGCACACAAATAGTGTCGGCGTGGATCGCCAGTTGCTTGCCCGAGGTGGTCGTTAATGTGCCTGTTTCGCATAATTGCTCGACTTGCTTTTCGATCAAGTCAAAACTGGCGTGAACCGCGTTTGGTTCTTTGCGTGGCGTCAGGCGACCTTCGTCTGTGTATAAACGATCAGAAAAAGCTTCAAACCAAACTCGGATACCGTATTTTTTTGCCATCTTCTGGATTTCAGGGGCTTCTGGCACGGCCATCACCATCAGTGGCATGGTCGCGTCTAGCTCGCTCACCGCTTGCATCACCGTGTCTAATACAGAGAAATCCGCCATCATGGTATTGTACAAAGCACCATGAGGTTTTACGTAATCTACTTGGGTGTTTTGGCTTTCACAGATACCTTTTAACGCGCCAATTTGGTATTGAATCAACGCCTTTAATTCCGCAGGTGCGATGTCCATATTACGACGACCAAAGCCGACCAGATCTGGATAAGCTGGATGCGCGCCAATGGTGACATTATGTTGTTTTGCCAAGGCAACGGTTTTTGCCATGGTCAGTGGATCGGAAGCATGGAAGCCGCAAGCGATGTTTGCTTGGTCCACAAACGGCATGATTTTATCGTCTAAACCCATTTTCCAAGCGCCGAAAGCTTCGCCCATATCGCAATTTAATTTCATGTTTGGTTCCTCGTGCCTTTTTACTGTTAAAAGAGGTTAGTTTTGAGACATGGTCGTTGGTAAGTACGTGACAATTTCAGGAAAAATACTGATTAACAAGATGGCTACGCCAATCAGTAAAAAGAACGGCAGGGCAGCTTTTGCCACATACAAAATATTTTTCCCTGTCAGAGCCTGAATCACAAAGAGATTGAAACCAACGGGCGGGGTGATTTGCGACATTTCCACCACCAACACTATGAAGATACCAAACCACAACAGATCAATGTTCGCAGCTTGAACCATAGGTAAGATGACCGCTACAGTGAGTACCACCACAGAAATACCATCCAAGAAGCAGCCTAAGATCACGAATAGTACAGTGAGGTATAAGATCAATTCCATAGGCGACAAAGACATGCCTGAGATCCACAAAGCTAAGGCTTTAGGAATACCCAAAAAGCCCATCGCCAGCGTCAAAAAGTGCGCGCCAACTAGGATAAAACCAATCATACAAGAGCTTTTCACTGCACCTAATAAGCTGTCCATAAAGCTATGACGACTTAATGATCCAGTGAATGCCGCTAGTACTAAAGCACCGGCCACACCAATGGCAGCAGCTTCGGTTGGCGTCGTAATACCACCGTAAATAGATCCTAAAACAAAGCCGATCAACCCCACGACAGGCAAGAGTTTACGTAAACCTTTGATGCGTGCTGACCAGCTGGTTTCATGACCCGTTGTTTTAGGCAATTCGTCCTTATGTAGATGTCCCCATATCATGGTAAAGCCCATAAATAGGGTGACTAATAACAAGCCTGGCAAAGCGCCAGCGATAAACAAACGTGCAATAGACACTTCTGCCGCCACGCCATACACAATCAAAATAATCGATGGTGGAATGAGCAGGCCCAAAGTCCCAGATCCTGCCAAGGTACCGATGGCCATGCGATCGCTGTAACCTTGCTTGCGAAGCTCTGGCAAAGTCATGCGTCCAATGGTCGCAGCCGTTGCCGCAGAAGAACCAGACACCGCAGCAAAAATGCCACAGCTAAGGATATTCACGTGTAGCAATTTCCCCGGCACACCGCCCAGCCAAGGCGACAGACCTTTGAATAAATCTTCTGATAAGCGCGTACGAAACAAGACTTCGCCCATCCAAATAAACAATGGCAAAGCGGTAAGTGACCACGCAGTACTTGCACCCCAGCTAGAAGTCGCGAACAGCAAATCTACCTGATAATTTTCGGAAAGAATTAAGCCCAAGCCACCAATGGCGATTAGGGTAAAAGACACCCAAACACCAAGCGATAAAAGGGCGAGCATGGCAAACGCCAACAGGATAGAAATCCACATCATATCCATTAGATTTCCTCCAAAGACAGAGCGTCTTCTTGTTCACTATAAGTGGGTTTTTTGCCCCGCAATACTGTGATTAATGCATCTAAAATGGCGAGGTTAAGCGCGATCATACCAATAGCCACAGGCAGTTGCGGAATCCAAAGTGGAATAGGCACATAGCCATAAGACACTTCGTCATAAATATAAGATTCGTACACCATGCAAGAGCAGGCGTAGGATAAATAGCACAGTAACCCGAAGGATAAGATTAGAATCACGACTTCTTGTATCCTGCGAGGTAGCGGAGAAAATCGTTGAATCAGCAAGGTGACACGAATATGGCCGCCTTCACGAAAGGTATAAGCCAGCCCAAGAAAGGTTGATGCCGCAAGTGCGTAACCTGCAAAATCTTCCGCAGAGGGGACAATAAAACCGAATAAACGACCGACGATTTGTGCTAGTAAAAGCAAGGTAATAATAACGATACACAAACCGGACAACAGGCCAGAACAGAGGTAAAGTTTTTCTTTTAATTGGCTCATAGTGTTCACTTTTTGCTTGGAAGACACCACCTAGCTTCATGTTGTAACCAACAAAAAAACTAGGGGTGTTGGGAGGACGCGTTTTATCCAAGAGTCTTTTGTTACCAGTTAAAGACTCTTGATAATCAGTTCTGGTAACGAGTCAGGATTTCACCAATTTCTTTTGGTGCTTCTGCTTTCCATTCTTCTGTCATCGTTTTGCCAATGGCTTTTAGTTCTTCAACTAATTGAGGCGACGGATCCGATACCACCATGCCATTTTCAAGCAAGGTTGCTTTGTCTTTCGCCGCGCGTGCCGCGATTTGAGTCCAGCCTGCCGCTTCGGCGTTTTTCGCTGCGTCTAGTACTACTTGTTGAGTCGCTTTATCCAAACGACGGAAAGCTCGCTTATTCACTACAACGATGTTTTTTGGAATCCACGCTTTCACATCTGTGTAATAGTTCACGTAATCCCAAGCTTGGCTATCAACGCCTGTTGATGGCGAAGTGATCATGGCTTGGATAATACCAGTACTAAAAGCTTGAGGAATATCAGGCGTTTGAATGGTCATTGGCGTGGTATTCATTAAATCAGCAAGGCGAGATTGCGTTGGGCTGTAAGCACGCATTTTTTGACCTTTTAGATCGGCCAAGCTGTTCACTGGCTCTTTGCTGTAAAGGCTTTGTGCTGGCCACGCAACCGTATAAAGCAGCATCATGCCGTCCTTATCAAGTTCCTTGGCGATGGATGGTTTAGCCGCTTCCCACAATCTTTTTGCGTCTTCAAAAGACGTCGCTAAAAATGGAATATTATCGTGTTTGTAAATCGGGTTTTCATTGCCCAAAATACCCAAGAATACTTCACCCATTTGTACTTGTCCTGATTTCACAGAACGTGGAATTTCAGTGTGCTTTACCAAAGAACCACCAGAGTGAACCGTGATATCAAGATCACCATTGGTATTGTCTCTGATTTCTTTGGTGAAGGTATAAGCGATTTGTGTTTGTAGGTTGCCATCACCATAAGGCGTTGGCATGTGCCATTTTTCGGCAAAACTGGCGGTAGAAGTAAGGCCGCCAATAGCGACGCTGCTAATGAGTAATGCGTTGGTTAATTTTGACATAGTATTCGTTCCTATTTTTTGATGTTGTTGTTGTTCGTTTTTTATTATCAAAGACGCGGTAGTTACTACCTGCGAGGTATCATTCAAGGTCCTGAAAAACGCTATAGCACAGCGAGATCCGTATCTAAAATATCTGTCACCAGCATTTTTCCTGGTGCGTGTGTAATGCAAATCGGTGGCTTGGCATTGCGAATGGCAACTTGTGGTGTGACGCCACACGCCCAAAATACAGGGACTTCTCCATCTTCAATGCTTACTGCATCGCCGTAATCTGGCTTGCTTAGATCTGCGATACCAATGTCTTGTGGTGAACCAAAGTGTAGTGGAGCACCATGAGCTTTTGGAAAGCGTGTAGTGATTTGAATCGCTCGAATGGCATCTTTTGGAACATAAGGGCGCATGGTCACGACTGTGTTACCAAAAAAACGACCTGCTGGTACGGTAGCAATATTGGTTTCGAACATAGAGACGTTCACGTCTTCTTCTATGTTTCTTGGTGTGAGTCCAGCTTGTGATAACGCATGTTCAAAAGAAAAAGAGCAACCTAATACAAAAGCCACCATGTCGTTTTGCCATAAATCTTCAATGTCTGAGCGGCTTTCGACTTTTTCACCATTGCGGTACACGTAGTATTCTGGGATGTCGTGGCGCATGTCAATGTCGTTGCCGAGTTCTGGCATCCTAAAATCACCGACTTCAGATACGCCAATCAAAGGACAAGACACCGGGTTTTTTTGGCAATAAAGTAAAAAGTCATTTGCCCAATCGGCTGGTAAAATCACCACATTACCTTGCATCGCGCCTTGAGCTAAGCCGCTAGTAACGCCTGTATGTGCCTTGCTGCGTATCGCTTGGCGTAAATCAGACGTTTGTTGCAGTAATGGTAATGTAGCTTGCTTCATTTATGCTTTCCTTTTTTTTGCCACAATCTAGTTCACTAAGAGTAGATCTAGCTTACCTTAAAAGTCTAATCGTGTTTTTTTGGGTAATTTGATCAATTTTTTTTATCAAATCTGCAGTGATGATTATTCTCCCTTTGACGGAACGTATCAAGCGAGGTAATTTCCTAGACCAAATTAGGATGTGGTTTTATGAAATCATCGTTCAAAAAACATCCAAAAACGTCTAGTAGCGAGCTAATTTATGACGCAACCAAAACCATCGAATTTTGCTTGGCAGGATAGAAATCTTATTGCCAAGTGGAAGAGTGCTTTAGATATTATCGATTCAAAAGGCCAAGCGGTTTTTACTGAGCTTTTTGATTATGTTGAGCCTCAACAAGGGCCGTTGAATGGAGCTATTGTCTCGATCAAAGACCTGTTTCAAGTGGAAGGCTATAAGACGCAAGCAGGCTCGGTGTTTATTAGCCAACAACTTGCAGAGCAAGACTCCACTGCTGTGGCTCAGTTAAGAAAAGCCGGTGCAAGTTTCTTGGGTCACACCAATATGACAGAGCTGGCGTATTCGGGATTAGGTTTGAACCCACATTATGGTACGCCAGATAACCCGATTAATCCTGGACGCATTACGGGAGGATCGACCAGTGGCGGCGCGGCGTCGGTTGCCTTGGGTGTCGCCGATGCTGCACTTGGCACAGATACGGGCGGTTCATTGCGTATTCCAGCGGCATTTTGTGGTCTGACGGGATTTAAACCGTCACAACAAACCGTATCGAGAAAAGGCTGCTTGCCATTATCAGACTCGCTTGATTCAGTTGGCCCTATTGCTAAAACAGTAGAAGAGTGTGAGCTACTGTGGCAAGTATTGTCTGGAGTTGCGTTGTCAGCGGATACAACAAAAAGAATGGATTCTTCTCCGCTTTCTCAATTGAAAATAGTGGTACCGAGTAACTTTGGTATGAATGATTTAGATGCGCTGGTTGAAGAAGGTTTTGCCGAGAAACTAGCTCAGCTTGAAGCGGCTGGTGTGGTGGTCGAACGACGTTTTATTGATGCGCTAGAAGTTTACAAAACCTTGCCGGTTTGGCAGTTTTCAGCGTTTGAAAGTCAGGCTTTCTATAGCCAAGATTATGACTTGGAAAAAGCTGACATTGACCCACGAGTGGCTTCTCGTCTCGCCCGAGCTAAAACCATTAATGCTGAGGATTTTCAGCAGACTCAAGCAGCTCGCAAGGCGTTTATTAAACAGGTGGCAGAGGCTGAGCCAAATACGGTTTTCTTGCTGCCGACCGTTGCTGTTGCCGCACCTAAATTGTCTGATTTAGAGCTAGATTCCGAATACGATCGTTTAAACTTATTATGTCTACGCAATACTTCGTTAGCCAATGTGTTAAACGGTTGTAGCATTTCTTTGCCGTTTTGTTTTAAACAAGAGCCGATGGGGCTGCTGTTGACAGCTGGCAATGGTATGGATCAGGTATTATTGGATCTGGCGAAAAAATTGGAGTCTATTCTAAGACGCTAGTTATTGAGTTTGCTTCTTGCTGTATTCCTGGGCGGCGATCACTGCGAGGTCGGTTGCTACTTCTGCGAGAGGGTTAAATGGCTCATCAGAATAGGATGCGGTGAAAGTAAGGTCGCTGGGAGTCCAAACCGCTCTTATTTTGCGTAGGCTTCCAGCCTCTAATTCTTTTGTAATCATGATGTTAGGTAGGGTTGAAATCCCTACTGCATCAATGGCTAAACTGCGGCAAGCGGCCAATGATGTCGAAGCAAAAAAGTGTGCCGGAGGTCCATCGAGCTCGCGGAATTTTTGATTGATTTCTACATAAGGTTTGGTGGCTCGAGCGTAAGTAATGATGGGCCACTTAGCTAACTCTTCTAAATACAAAAGTCGATCCGGCAAGTTCAAATTCGGGCTGGCGACCCAAGATAGAGAAAAAGTACAAAGCTCGCGATTAACGATGTTTGGCTCGGAAATTGGCCCCATTAACAGCCCTAAATCCAAAGATCTGTCTTTTATTCCATTGCTCAAATTGGCCGTAATATCGACTGTCATTTCCACATCAAGGTTTGGCATGTCTTTGTTGAGGCGTGACAAAAAATCAGGCAGCCAAGTGTTCACTATAGTTTCTGACACGCCCAAACGTAATACGCCAGAATAGGCGGTGGAAAGGCCAGCGCGTTTTCGTAATTGTTCGGTTTGATAAAGAATTTTTTCTACGTAAGGGAGTAATTCTTTGCCTTTCGATGTCAGCATAATCGGGCTGGAACCGCCTTCTCGTTCGAAAAGTTTGACGCCTAGCTCGGCTTCTAATCCAGAAATTCGAGCCGAAATGGCGGGTTGCGTAGTATGAAGTCGCTCTGCGGCTTTACGGAAATTGCCTAACGAGGCAACCCAGACGAAGGTTTCTAGGCGTTTATAGTTCATATTGTTACTCCGTAAGGGCCTTAACTAAGTAGTTATTGCACAAAAGGGTATAAGGCTGGCGATGTTTCGGCAATCTTTTCGTTAAGTCTTGCCAGAGTCATAGGAGTGGCACAAAGCTTGCGGTATGCTGTGAACAATTTTATAGGATCATTTTAAACATGAACAAATTGATTACGTTATTGCTTAAAGGGTTAGTGGCAGTTTTACCAATTGGTTTGACTGTGTATCTGATCTACTGGTTATTGGCGACAGGCGAAGCCATTGCCCAGCCGTTGTTATTATTGCTGATCCCAGATGCGCTGTATTTTCCAGGGTTAGGTCTAATTGCCAGTTTGGCGATGTTGGTCTTGATTGGTTTTTTAGTGAATTTATATGGCTTTCGTTATTTGGTGAAGTTGAGCCATAACATTTTTGAGCGTATTCCGTTAGTGAAGTCCATATATGGTGCCATTAAAGACATGATGATGGTATTTAACTTGGCGGAAAAGAAGGAAATGAAGAGCGTTGTGGCAATTGAATGGAATGGCGCTCAGGTAATTGGTTTCATTACCGGTGAACAAACTGGACAACAGCTCTTTGGCGAACAAAATTTAGTGGGTGTTTATGTGCCGTTAAGTTATCAAATTGGCGGCATGACACTTTATATTTCCCGTGATCGTTTGACCGAATTGGACATTGGTGTAGAAGAAGCTATGCGCCTTGCCTTGACGGCAGGGGTGCAGAGTCGACCTAAGTCTTAACTTTTTAATATGTGTTTTTTGCTAGAAATCATTGGGGCGTGAGTCAAAATTCTTTATCATGCACTTCTTTTTTTAGTAACTCTTTAAAGTGATGTTGGCTAGTATGCAAGAAGCGGTGCAAAAGCAAAAAACAGTCATTGTTGTCGGTGCTGGCCCTGCGGGCTTGATGGCAGCAGAAGGTATTTGTGCCGCAGGTCATCAGGTCCATGTGTACGATGCCAAACCCAGTGCATGCCGTAAATTTTTATTGGCAGGTGTTGGTGGCATGAATATTACTCATTCAGAAGCCTATCCTGAGTTTATTCAGCGTTATTACGACAAAGCCGAGTGGCTGGATACAGCGATTAGCCAGTTTAATGCTGATGCCTTGTGTGATTGGATTCATAATTTAGGCATCGAGACATTCGTCGGCACATCTGGCCGAGTTTTCCCCAAAGACATGAAAGCAGCCCCTTTGTTACGTAACTGGTTAAAGCGCTTACGTGACGCCGGTGTGCAGTTTCATATGCGTCACAAAATGGTCGGCTTGTCGGCAAATGAGGTGGTGTTTGATCATGCTGGAGAAAGCGTGATTGCACAGGCTGATGCGATTGTATTAGCAATGGGCGGAGCAAGCTGGCCCAAGTTGGGCTCAGATGGTGCGTGGCTTCCGGTATTGACTGAAAAAGGCATTGATGTCGCGCCTTTGCAAAGTGCCAACTGTGGTTTTTACAGTGAGTGGAGTGAACACTTAAAAACGAAATTCGCGGGTAGTCCTCTTAAAGACGTGGCGTTTTCTTTTACCTTAGAAGACGGGCAAGTGGTAACGAAAAAGGGTGAATGTATTGTCACGCAAGACGGGATGGAGGGCAGCTTGATTTATGCTTTTTCTAAATACTTGCGCGATGGCATTAACGACTCAGGTCAGTCGTCTTTGTTGATGGATTTTCTGCCGCTGCAAAGTGAAGAGCAAGTTATCAAAAAACTGCGCAATACCAAGCCAAAAGAATCCTTTAGTAAATACTTAAAACGTACGCTGAGTATCACTGGCGTGAAAGCTGTGTTGTTGCATGAATCCTTTCCTAAAGAAGCTTTTCAGACGCCAGAAACCTTAGCTCGATGTTTAAAAGCGGTGCCTGTTAGCTTTTACAAAACTAAGCCGATAGAGGAAGTTATTTCGAGCGCTGGTGGAGTATGTGAAAGCAGTGTTGATGACAAGCTAATGCTAAAAGCTATGCCCGGTGTTTTTTGTGCTGGTGAAATGCTGGATTGGGAAGCGCCAACTGGCGGATATTTATTAACGGCTTGCTTTGCGACAGGGTGTTTAGCTGCCAAAGGGGTCAATGAGCATCTTGCGGCTAAACGCTGATTTTACCTAGCTCTCAAACAAAAAATGCCTCATGGATACATGAGGCATTTTTTTGTCGTACATCCATGTCCGAGAATGATTCGATTATCTTGCGACTAATTAATTAGACTCTTGTTGGTTTGGCATACCGAAATTGTACTGCACACCAACAGAGGTTACGTTATCTAAATGGCTGTCTTCAATATCTTTCACCAAGCGGAAGTCTGCTCGAAGATCCACATCGCTGTTAATCGCATATTTAACACCACCACCAGCGTTAACTAGTAGGTTGTTTGAGTCGCCATCAACGTCTGTTATACCAACACCCGCTGCTACGTATGGCGTTAGATTTACCGTAGTGAACTCAGGAAGGCTGTATAGGCCATCAACTCGGTATTGATTTAGGTCGTTGTCGCGTCCGTGTTTGCTGGCATCTGAATGAAGGTAAACAGCTTCTAGAGCCAATGGGCTGTTAGTTTGGTAACCAACACCAATGGAGTAAGACGTGTCATTGCCTGCTTGTCTATCACCATCTGTATTGTAGTAGCCGATGCTTGGCGTTACGGTGAAGCCTTGTTTTGGTGTTTCAGCATATGCCATTGTAGCGAGAGATGAAGCAATTAGGACACCGCTAAAAAGAGTGCGTTTTTTAAAAGATGTAGACATATTAATTTCTCCTAATGAACATAATGTTTTGTTGTTCGCTATTTAGATTACGCGGATTTTTAGCATTGAAAACCCCACCAAAAATGCGTAAAAAATAGGACATGAACCTCTGCTGCTCAATCATGACGCAAGCTTTACTGAAGTGGTGATATTCAAGCAATTGAGTGATTAAAAAGTGCTCTAAATGGTGTAGGAAATGCGCTGCTTATTACAGTAAGTTTTCACTTAAAAATGGTAAAAAGTAATTGTGACGAGACTAAGTACATTTGGCCACAAAGTTCCAAATGTTCAAACAAGCGTCAGTACAGGATCGTTGAGTTGTGTTTAAATTTTATTATTCAAACAGTAAAAATAAAAAAACGCTCGATA